>CAZZGM010000335.1:3376-4151 GCA_964653955.1 uncultured Bifidobacteriaceae bacterium
CGAAGTCCGCGAGTGAAGAGCCGCCGGGCCAGGAGGTCCCGTCGGGGCGGCTTCTCGTCCAGGCGGCCGCGGTTACTGCAACCAGGCCAACAGCGCGGCCTTGTCGAGCGCCTTCAGCAGCCGCAGGTTGGCGTTGCATGACCCGGGGTGGGGATCCTTCCGGTCCGGGTCCAGGCACCGCTCGATGCTCGAGATGACCAGCACCTGCGGCGCCGATCGCGGGAGCGCCGGGTTGAACAGCGACCAGTTCGGGCGCACCAGCGGATCGCATCCCGGTTGCGGTGCCGGGCGGAAACGCGAAACCACCAACCCGCCGATGGTCTCGTCGCCGACGTAGCAGGCGGGCGCCGCTTTTTCGGCCGCCGACAGCCTGTCGGCCCTGGCCCGGACGTCGGCCAGCTCCTGCTCGATCTTCGCCGCGTCCTCCTTTCTCCTGGCGATGTCCGGCAACAGAGCGGCAGCGGATTGGGCGAGCTGTTCATCCACCTGTGCCATCTGCGCCATGAACGCCGCCGGGTCGGCCTGCAGCGCGGCCATCTGCTTGTACTCCGCCATGCGCTTCGCACGCTTCGCCGGGTCCGTCTGGTCGTCGTACCCGGCCTGCTGGCGAGCCGCCGCGTCGCGTTGGTCCGCCAGCCGCAGGTCGATGCTGCGTGCCACCAACTCCAGCGTCTCGCCCATGGACACGGGCGCCCAGATCTCGGCGTCCGTCTTCTTGATCACGATCGCATTCTTGCCGTAGCGCGGCAGGCCGAACACATCGGGCTCGGGCCGG
>CAZZGM010000336.1:0-4135 GCA_964653955.1 uncultured Bifidobacteriaceae bacterium
GGCAGCCGCCAGACGTAACCGCTGGTGCCGCCGGCAAACAGGGTGAGTCTGACGCCGCCCAGCCGTCGAAGGTAGGCCACGAGTTGCCAGCGTTCCGTCTCGGAGAGGCGCGCCTTGAACGCGGGCATCTGGCTGGCGGCAACGCCTTCGCTGATCACCCAGAACAGTTCGCCGTCTGCATGTTTGCGAAATTCGGGTGACGTCAGGTCGGATGGACGCGGTTGCCCCGCACGATCGGCGGATGGTCCCTTGCCATCGGCGCCGTGACAGCCGGCACATGTGCGTGCGAACGTGGCTGCTCCCGCTGTCAGGTCCGATTCGGTCAGTTCGAGCGGGCTGACGAGCATGCGTGCCTGCGCCGGCGCATGATGGACGTGTCCGTCACTCACTGGCTGCTGCGCGGCAAGCGTGCGGCCAACGGCCGCGCCCCACGTGACCGCCGCGACCACCAGCGCGATGCGTCCGAGCCCGCTCATTGACGTGGTCCGGCCGATGCCGGCGTGCCGGGGCGCACCGTGAAAACCCGCTGCGCCGGCTGGCCCTCCGTCAGGCCAAGTGCCCGCAGCAGCGGCGTGCAGTCTTCATCGTCTCGCCCCGACATACATCCGCGGGCCGTCTTTTCCTGGTTCGTGTCGACGTTGGTGTCCGACAGCAGCGCCGCCAGATCGAACTGGATGACATCACGATCGTACCGGAAGGTTTGCAGGTCGACCGCGGCGCGATTGGCGTGCCGGCACGACACGGGAACCGTGCTCGGACTGTCGGAGGGTGAGCAGCCGGTGCTGCCCAGGTGAATCATCCACCCCTGCGGCTGCCCGGTGGTGCGGAGGTCGATGCGGGCGAACTTGTAGCCGGCGTTCCATGACCAGAACATGCGCGTGAGATTGAGTGGTGACGGTGCCACCGTTGCCTCACGGTGATTCAGCTCGAATGGAACACCGAGGTCGAAGCGCACGCCGGTGTAGGCGCCGGACGGGACCGTTCCTTCGACGACGTTACGTAGTTCGGGTGTGCCGTTGACGCAGCTACCACTCGCGTCTTCGAAGTCGAGGAGCGCCACGTTCTCGTGCTGCCACAACCCGTCCTGCTCGAGCGCCACGGGGACCTCGGCACCGGTCGTGGTGATCAGGCGCAGGTTCGAGACGTAGAAGCGGAAGTCGGTGAGTGACACTGTCGACGCGGTTGTACCGATCCCCTGGTATTTCTGCCCGCAAGAAAATGTTTGACTGCCAACACGGGCGTCGAAACGAATGGTGACGGGAGAGGTCTGGGCGCTGGCGGATGCAGACAGCAGGGCCAGGCCAAGTGCCAGCGCGAACGTCGTTCGGGAATACATGAACACTCCTCGGGACGGCACGCGTCAGGCGTGCTCGATCCCGAGTGTCGTATCGGCGCGCTGGTTTGACCATGTGGCAAAACGACGCACGACCAGCGCCTGGTGGTGTCAGGTCATGACGTTCACTGCGAGAGTACCGGCTGCAGGTCCGGCAGCAGGTGCTTCAGCAACTGCACCGGCAGCGCACTCGTGAAGCGATAGGCCGACGCATCGGGGCCGGGCACGAACGCGACGATGGTGCCGAAGTAGCGATCGCCAATCGTGAACGCAAACGTGGCGGTACGATTGACGACGCGCGAACGGCGGCCGTCAGGTCCATTGGTCGTGTAGCGGTTGTCGCCCGTGCCTGTCTTGCCTCCCATGGGCAGCGTCCGTCCATCCGCCAGCTGCACGCCTCCCGCCAGCCGCCGTCCGGTACCGTGTTCGACCACACCCACCAACTCGCGCTGAAGCGCCGCGGCCACTGCCAGCGGCCACACGCGCTCGCCCTCGATGGACCGGCGCGCGAGCTGTGTGTCGTACGGCGTGCCGTCGCCGAAGTGAATGTCCGTCACGCGCACCAGCGGCGCGTGCACGCCGCCGTTCTGAATCAGGCCAAGCAGGGCAGAGAGCGCCGCCGGGTTGTCGCCGGAGCTCCCGAGCGATGTGGCCAGCGAGGGAACCAGTGAGGCAAACGGATAACCCTGACGCCGCCACGACGCATGGATACGCTCGAAGGCGTCGGCTTCGACGAGGGTTTCGATGGCCCGCTGCCGCGCCCGCGTGTTGGATGTCTTGAACAACCATTGATAGGCCTGTTGCCGTACGTCGGCGCTTGCCGGCACGGCGTCGGCCAGCGACGCGCCCGGCCGGTCGTGCAGGAAGCGGAGCAGCCACAACTCCAGCGGATGCACGCGCGCCAGGTACCCCTGGTCCTGCCATGTCCAGCGCGCCGGATCGGACTGCTCGAACAGCGCCTCCATCCGGGCTGCCGTCAGCGGTGTGCCGCGCACGTGCGCCTGCATGAACGCTTCGAAGGCCGGGAGCGGGGCCTCCGGCAGCACGCCGCGGAACATGGCGGCGAGGCGTGCCGGTTGTCCGCCGGCGCGTGCCGCCACGGCTTCGAGCGCGGCGTCGGGGGTGGTGCCGCCATGTTGCTCGTAGAAGCGGCGCAGGAATTCGCGCCCCTCCCGATCCGCAAACCGTTCGAGGTACGCCTGTCGTGCGGGATGCGCCGGGTCGTGCAGCACGCCCGCCCATGTGGGGTTGGCGTGAACGTGATGCGAGACGATGTCGCGCATCATGCGGACGAAGACGAGGTTGACCGACTCGCGGAAGGCGTCGCGGACGGTCAGCGACGCGCCGCTGTAACGGCCGTCGAAGTTGCTGAAGCGATGCAGTCCGCCGCCCGTAAAGAACGCTTCGTTCGGACTGGCCGAGTAACGCCGCAGCATTGCGGCTTCGACCATCGCCGGGAGGCTGCGATCGGATGTCCGGGCCAGATGGTCCACGGCCCAGGCACGCAGGCGATCGCGCGGATTGACGCGTTCGGCGCGTAGTACCTCGACGGGGCGTGATGCGTACTCCGCGTGCAGGGCCGCGACGATTTCGAGATACGTGGCCAGCGTGCGGAGCTTGGCCGTGGAGCCAAGTTCGAGGCGTGTGCCTTCGTTGATGTTTAGCGGTTGGTCGTGCGTGTCGGCCTGCACTCGCAGCAGGTGGCCCTGCGGTGTCCGTTCGTACAGCGTGAAGCTGTAGGTCACCTTGTCCGTCGAGACGCCGGCCAGCAGGCGGCTTTCGAGCAGGCCCGCGGCCGCGGCGGCTTCGGGCTTCGACATCTCGGCGAGGCGTGCGGCCACGGCATCGGTGGTGGGACCATCGAGTGACGTCCGCACCGACAGATCGAGCCGATCCAGGTCGTAGGTCCCCGGCAGGCCCAGCCGCGACACGAGTTCGAGCCGCACCCCGTCCACGCCCTTGCGCGACGCAAACGAAGGCGCAATCACGTCGACGCGGTTGCGCGTCTGGACCCGTGTAGCCAGTGCGGCGTTGCTGAGCGTCGAACCAATGAAACCTTCCGCGGCCAGCACGCGCAGGTACCCGTCCACGCGTGCCTCCAGCGCGGCGGGGTCGCGCACCAGGTAGGCGGTGGGGCGGCGCGCGGCCAGCAGCAGGCTGAGTGCCTGTCGATAAGCGATGGCGCGTTCGTTCAGATTCGGATCGCCGGCCGAAACCGTCGCGGCGCCGGCCAGCAGTGCGTTCACGCGCTGAACATCCGCGCCATACCAGGCCCACAACCCGTCGGCCAGTCCCGTCACCTCGCCGTGGCCGGCCACCGCACCGAGAGGCAGGCTGTTGACGTAGTCGAGGACGATGGTCCGTCGTGCCGCGCCGGTGCGTTCGCCGTCCCGATAGGCGCGCAGCGATGCCGACACCATCTGCCGTCCCTTGTCGGCCAGCGACCCGGTGCGTCCTTCCGGTGAGTGGCGCACCTTCTCGAGTTGCGTGGCCAGCGTGCTGCCGCCGCTCACCGGATGACCGGGCTGCACGGTTCGCCGCAGCACGTCGAGCACGGCGCGCCCCAGGCGCGGGTATTCGATGGCCGGATTTCGCCGTGTATCCGTGTCGTCGAGCAGGCCGCGGTTTTCCACGAACAGCAGCGACTGTACGAGGATGGGCGGGATGTCTTCGTAACGTTCGTACACCTGCGCGGGCTGCTGCCGTACCCAGATGGTGCGCGCGTCGCGGTCGACAATCACCAGGCCCGCTTGCGCCTTCTCCGCGTAAATGGGGAACAGGCCGCGGTCGACCAGCGTCAGC
>CAZZGM010000337.1:0-4132 GCA_964653955.1 uncultured Bifidobacteriaceae bacterium
GCGATCGAGCGCATCGCGGCGAAAGAAGGCGAGCAGGCGTGCCCAGGCTTCGCGGAGGTTGATCATCGGCGGCCTATTCGTGTCTCAAGGCGACAACGGGATCGACGCGCATGGCGCGACGGGCGGGATTCGGCAGGCGACGAGCGCGACGACGATCAACAGCAGGGGCGCGCCAATCATCGTCGCCGGATCGTACGGACCGATGCCGACGAGCTGTGACTGCAACAGGCGATTGACGGCGAAGGCCCCCGCCAGTCCGATAACGAGGCCCAGCACGACCGGTTGCAGACCTTCGCGCACGACCAGCCGGCTGATGTCGCGGGCCATTGCGCCGATGGCCATACGCACGCCGATTTCCCTGGTGCGGTGGCTCACGGAGTAGGCGATGAGGACGTAGACGCCAATGCTGGCGAGCAGCAGGGCCACTCCGGCCAGCACCGGCGCGACCGCGGCATATTTGCCGAGTTCGGCGTACTCGATGGTCATACGATCGCGATCGAAGATGTAGCTGTCCTTCAGCGTGCCGAAGTCCTCCAGTGCGACATCTGGGTCCAGTTGCTGGATCTCGGCTCGAATGGCCGGTGCCACCTGGGCAGGCGGCACGGCCAGGCGCAGGAGCATGTTGCCGCCGCGGAAGCAGCAGCCGGCGCTGTTGATGGCCGGGGTGGCCGGCGCCTGTCGAAATGGCACGTAGACCACCGGCCGAAAGCGCTGGCGGATGTCATCACCCTGCATGATGTTGGGAACCACTCCCACGACCACTCGCCATTCGCCGACCGGGCCCGTGGGCCCAATGGCCCGGATACGCCTGCCGAGCGGTTCCTCGTTGGGCCAGAACGTCGAGACGAAGCTCTGGTTGACGAGTGCTACCGGCAATGATGCCGGCCGGTCGTCATCGTTGAACGCGCGGCCCGCGCTGGGGGCGGTGCCGGTCACTTTGAGGTATGTCGCACCGACAGACAGGAACTGGATGCGATCGGCCTCGTCTGGCGGACCGGGTCTGCCTTCGATGTCGAGGGGCCACCACATGCCGAAGTTGACGGGAACGCTGCTGGCCACCGACATGTCCTCGATTCCTGGTAACGCTCGCAGTCGTGCCTCGAGGCGATCGAAGTAGCGCAGCTGCGCATCCGGACTCGGATATGTGACGGAGGGCAGCTTGAGCGAGCCCACGAGGATGCTGTCCGGAGCGCGAACGCCGCTGTCGGCGCCGACCACGGCCACGAGGCTCCGCACCAGCACGCCGGCTCCAGACAGCAGGACCACGGCCAGCGCGACCTGGCCGGCTACGAGCAGGGCGCCGGCACGCTTCTCGCCTCGTCCCTGTGAGGCACCGCGAGTCTCGCCCTTGAGCGCATCGCTGGTGTTCATCCGCGCGATCTTGATGACTGGTGCCGCGGTGCTCAGTCCGGCGGTGATGAGCGCAATCACGATCAGGTAGAGCAGGATGCCCGGCCCCACGGTGTAGTCGAGCGTCAGGTAGCGGGATGCGGTGGCCGTGGCCCACGCCTGCACGCTCCATTTCGTGAGTCCCCACGCCAGGGTGCCGCCAACGGCTGCCAGCAGCACGTTTTCGACCAGCAGCTGCCGGATGGCCCGCCGCTGGCCCGAGCCGAGCGCCAGCTTGATGGAGAACTCCCGCGTGCGTCCGATGGTGCGCACCAGCGTGAGGTTGGCGAGGTTCGCGCAGGCGATGAGCAGCACCAGCCAGGCGCCGGCCCACAACGAGCCATAGATCAGTGGAGAATCCGGGCTCATGTGTGCCTGTGAGTAGTTCATGGCGGACGGGACGATCCGCTTCGTCGCCGGGTCGGCCGCCTGCAGGCGGTGCGTGAGCGTGTCGACTTCCGTTTGCGCTTCCCGGCGGCTGGCACCATCCCGCAGCCGGCCAAACACGCCGCCGGTGCGTTCGGGCGGGTCGATCAACGGCATCCAGAGGTGCTGCTCGTAGACGTTCACGAACCCTTCCGGCATCACACCAACGACTGTGGCGGCCGTGTCGTTGATGTGCACGATGGCGCCAACGACATCAGGACGCTTGTCGAGGCGCGTGTCCCAGAAGCGGTGGCTGAGGATTACGACGGGAGCTGCGCCCGGCACCTCGTCCGCGGGCATGAAGTCCCGTCCCAGCATCGGTTGTACCTGCAGCACGCCGAAGGTGTTGGCGCTGATGAGACTCCTGCGCGTGTCGGTGGGGCGCCCGTCTGGATCGCGGAAAACGACCGTCCCGCCACCGCTGACGACGGCCAGGCCGGTGAAGACCTGCGATTGCACACGCCACTCTTCGATGTCCCTGTACAACAGTTGCCCGCGCTCCGTTACCGGCTGGGCGTCGATGTAGACGAGCCGGTGGCTTTCCGGAACGAGCGGCATGCCTCGAACGAGCATGGCCTGCCGGATGGTGAACACGGAGGCGTTCAACGCGAAGGCAATGGTGAGCATCACGACGGCCGCGAGTGCAAACGTCCAGTCGCGCCGCAGTCCTCGCAGCGAGAGGCGGAAATCGAAGAACAGGCCTTCGAGCCACGGCAGGCCTCGGGCATCGCGATGCGCGTCCTTCGAGGCGGCGACGGACCCGAATCTCAGGCGTGCCAGCCGTTGCGCCTCGGCCAGCGGCATGCCACGCTGCACGTAGTCGTCGACGGCCAGGGCCATGTGCGACTGCGCCTCTTCGTCGAAGTCCTGGTCGAGACGGTGCGGCATGAAGACCGACAGCAGCCGGCTCCACGCGCGCCGGATTGCACTCACAGCTTGCCGCCTTCGCGCGAAGCGGCCAGCACGCGGCCCATGACAGCGGCGAGCCGTTCCCACTCCAGCCGTTCGGCCTTCACCTGGCGCCGGCCGGCGGTGGTGATGGTGTAGAACTTCGCTTTGCGGTTGTTGTCGGACACGCCCCACGCGGCGGAAATCCAGCCGCGCTGCTGCAGGCGCACGAGCGAGGCGTAGATGGTGCCCTGGTTGAGCAGCACCTCATCCTGGCTCACCTGTTCGATGCGCCGCGCGATGCCATAGCCGTGCATGGATCCCATGACGTCGAGGGTCTGCAGCACCATGAGGTCGAGAGTGCCCTGGAGGAGATCGAGCTTCGATGGGGCCATCAGTGAGTCGCTCCTGTCGTGATGCCACAGGAGAATGGCATATCAATGTGTGGGATGTCCACATGAAAGATGTACGCGACAAGGAGACATGGGGTCAGCGCCATCGATAGGTGAGCACGTCGAGGTGTCATGGCCGCCGATCGCCCGGAGCGGTCCGCCGGTCAACCGGCGCGTCGGCCGGAACAAGCATCTGGGCGAACTCGCCCTGCCTGACGCTGCGGCTCAGACAGCGCCGAGTGGCGCCCGGGCGCGCCGGTTGTCGGCCTCTGTACACGGCGGTCCGCAACGGTCGACCGGCGGCCACGACACCTCGCCATGCGGCGTCTCTGCTCTGCGATGCGTGTCTGTATTTACATCACTCGCGAATGCGGCCGGCCGTGTCCACGGCGGAGTGGTGGAGCGGCGATATTGAGGCGGACCGCGTAGCCGCCGACAACGAGATAGTCAACGCGGTGCGCGTTGAGCAATCTCAAGAACTCTTTGAAGTCGTCCGGAAATAGCGGCGTCGCCATACACAACCCGGCGCATCGTCTCGATGGCGGCCAGTCGCTCGGCCGGTGTTTTCGACCACCACCAGCGACGGTCGTCTGGCGGATCGTGCAGGCCCTGCACGGTGAGAGCCGACCGATCGACCCTGGGTGACTCGGATGTCACTTGGGAAGTATAGCTGCACATGAAACGCCAGAGGCAGGCGACCGGCCGAGTGGGCGCGGGGTTGCCACTGAGTCCCCACGGCGCTCAAGGTTATCGAACCAACAAGAGGCGACGGACTTGAGCGGCCGGCGACTGCGGCGCCCCGTCGTGCGGCTCCGCGTCATCCAAGGTTGCATAATCTCCAGCGTGCTGATCCTGGCTTCCGCGTCGCCGCGACGCTCACAACTGCTGACCGCCGCCGGCATCCGCTTCGAGGTGCATCCCGCTGACGTCGACGAGACACCGCTGGCCGACGAGACACCTGAGGACTATGTCGTGCGCCTTGCACGTAGCAAGGCCGAGGCCGTAGCGGAGGTGCGTGCCGGCCGGTTGGTATTGGG
>CAZZGM010000338.1:0-4076 GCA_964653955.1 uncultured Bifidobacteriaceae bacterium
GTCCGCGGTGGACAGGCGGATGTGGTGTTCCTGGCGCGTCAGTTGCTGCGGGAACCCTACTGGCCACTGCACGCCGCGCAGGCGTTGGGCGTGTCGATGGACTGGCCGGCGCAGTATCTGCGTGCCGCACCGGCCGGCACACCGGCGCGCTGATGTCATCGGCGGGACGGGGGCGCGCGATGTCCGCCACGATCCGGTAAAGAGATCGGCCGTACGTAGAAACGCGGACGGGAACCTGGTGGCTCCCGCCCGCGCGCTGATGAAGAGGCTGCTTCCGGCTAGTTCTGCTTCAGGAACCGCTGAACGCGCCGGCCCGTCGACGCTTCACCCACATAGATGTTCCCCTTCGAGTCCACGCTCATGCCGTGGGGGCGGAGGAACTGGCCGAGCTGGCGGCCGCCGCGCCCGAACTCGCCGACGATGTCCAGCGTGGCCCGATCGAGAACCCACACCTTGTGGTTCGTGCCGTCGGCCAGATACAGCCACTGCTGCTGTGGGTCGCTCGAGAGCACCGGCACGAAGGCCGATCCCGAGGACAGCGTTGCTGGCTCGACCACCTTCTCGGCGACGAACGCACCCGACTGCTCGAACACCTGCACGCGGTTACCACGGCGATCGGCCACGTAAATCTTGCCGTCGTTCGATCCGGTAATGCCATGCGGCGTGGAGAACTGCCGCGGCAACGCACCGCTCGTCATCGTCCGCGGATCGAACTTTTCGGTGTCGTCCGGCTGCTCGCCATAGGCGCCCCAGTGACGCTTGTACGCGCCGGTTTCACCGTCGACGACGATGACGCGGCGGTTGCGGTAGCCGTCGGAGATGAACGCCTCGTTGGTGTTCGGATCCACCCAGATGCCCGACGGTCCGCCCAGCAGCGTCGTGTCATTGCTGCCAGCCGTCTTGTCGTATTCGCCAATGGTCAGCACCAGCTTGCCGTCACGCGTGAACTTCTGGACGCGATGGTGCATGTAGGTGCCAATCCACACGTGGTCGGTGTGGTCGACGAAAATGCCATGCGGGTTGCGCGGCCAGTCCGACGTGTCGTCCATCGACCCCGTGCCCCAGGCGCCGACGAGTTTGCCCTCGGCGTCGAGTTCCAGCACGGTCGGTGCCGGACGGCAGCACGTGCCAATGGGCGGCTCCTGCACCTCCGAGAGTTCCTCGGGGGTGAGCGTCTCGGGCAGGTGCGTAATCCACACATGGTCCTTCGCATCGACGAAGACACCCGTGACGGCGCCGAGGATGTAGTGGTCGGGCAGTTCCGGCGGCCACGTGGGATCCACGCGGAAAACGGGAGCGCTTCCGGCAGGCGGCGGCGCTTCCGTGCGTGGCGTCTCAGTGGCGCAGGCACCGAGCAGGCCGAGGCCCAGCATCAGGGTCAGCAGGCCCGTGCAGGTGGTGACAGGGCGGATTTTCATGCGGCACACCATATCACGGCGTTCACCCCTCAATCTTCCTTGTGTTGCGCGGCGTGCGAGCGCTGGGATTACAACGCGAGGTTGAGCCATGTAAACGCCGCGTGCTGATGCTGACGCCGTGCGCGTGGTGGCTCCAGCGTGGTCCACAAATAGCCGACTTCCAGCCCCACCCTGGGTGAGAACTGGCGGAGCACGCCGGCAAACAGACGGTTCTGATCCACGCCGTCCTGCGGTCCCCGTGGGGTGTCGTCCATGGTCACGAACAACTCGTTCCAGGTAGCCACCGACCACCGGCGATCGGCAGTCACGGGCCTGACGAATCGGCCCATGGCCCGGATGCGATGGGAACCGCCGTCCCAGGTGTCCTGGAAACGCTGTTCGAGCCGCAGGCGCAGCGACGGGCTCCAGCGGCCCGTTTCGGGAAAGGCCACCGACAGCTGCTGCCAGAGACGGTGTTCATGGGTGACGCCGGGGCCGGGAGGTTTGGCAATCCAGGCATAGCCGCCCCACAACGATGTCCGTGGGCTCATACGGCGGCCCAGGCCGGTACGCGTGATGATCTGGAACGGCTCGGACGCATTGTCGAACCAGCGCGGCTGTTCCTCCAGGTGGAGACGCCAGTTCTCCGATACCCGCACGGTTGCCAGGGCCTGCAGCCACAGGTGGCCGTCGTGCGCGTGTTGCGCCGACGCGGCGGCCGGAAAGAGGGCGACGGTGACGACAATGGCGGCCAGGAGACGCGACATGGTTCCGTATCCTGCCGCAGAAGACCGGGGGGCTCCAAGTATCGGTGCTGCGGGTATACTCGCCATCTGGTGGAGCGTATCAACGAAAACCCGAGTGCCCTCATCGGCGCTCGACGCCGGTTTCCAGCCCGTTCCGAAGGCACGGGCCTTTCAGGAATCGACCAGACAGTCCACTAGATCTCTCAGCGGGAGGCATGGCGTGCGTACAGGAATCAGCGTGGCAGTGGTGGTGGCACTCGGCATGGGCAGCGTGGTTGTCGGGCAGGGGGGATCGACCCGTCTGAACCCGGTCATCGAGTTGCTCGAGCAGAAGAAGCCCGTATTCGGGCTGTACGCGCCGTCCAACCGGCGCTTCACCCCTCCGGGGGCCCAGGCACCGCCGCCGGCACCGGAGAAGTCGGCAGCGGAATTGGCAAAGGAGGCCATTGCCTACACGAAGAGCGACTTCGTGTTCGACGGTGGCATGGAAGGCAACTTCGAGCGCGGCTACGCCTCGTTCAGCGAGTTCGTGAAGGGGGCCGGCCAGGTGGGGCTCTTCACGAAGACGCCCGCCCATCGGCTGCACCACCCGCTGATTGTGAAGGCGCCGGAAATTGCGCCGGATCCGGCCAAGGTGGCGGGTCAGATCGGTCAGCAGCTCAATCTCGGCGTCAGCGGCGTGATGTTCGTCTCGGTGGAGAGCGCCGAAGAAGTGCGCACCGGGCTGGCGGCCATGCGCTTCAAGTCGCAGGGCGGCACGCGCAGCGATGACGTGGGCATGGCGCCGTCCGTCTGGGGCCTGAGCGAGGCCGAGTACAAGGCCAAGGCCGATCTCTGGCCGCTCAATCCGCAGGGCGAACTCATCAACTGGACCATTGTCGAAAGCAAGGAAGGCCTGGCCAACGTGCGTGAGATTGCCGCCGTCAAGGGCATTGGCGTGCTGTGGCCCGGTGCCGGCACGCTGCGCGGCGTGTTCAGCACCACCGACGCCAACGGTCAGCGCAAGACCGATGACGCGGCGTGGGAAGCCGCCATCCAGCAGGTGCTGGCCGCGTGCAAGGAGTTCAACGTGGCCTGCGGTTATCCGGCCAACGCCAACGACATTGAGATGCGCATGAAGCAGGGCTTCAGCGTGTTCGTGATGGGCTGGGGCGACGCCGGCTTCAAGGCCGTCGACGTCGGCCGGCAGGCATCGGGCCGCTAGGCGGCCGGCCGGCACGGGATGTGACGTGATGGCCGATCGTCTGGACATCACCCGTCACGACGAGGCCGGTGCGTTCGTGCTGGAGGCGGATGGCGCCACTGCCGGACGCCTCGACTTCCGTCGTGAACCGGGACGGTTGTGGATCGACTACGTCGAGGTGACCCCTGCCTTTCGCGGGCAGGGGCTCGGCGTGCACCTGGTGCGGGCGGCAGTCGCCTGGGCGCGCGACACCGGTGACGAGGTCACGCCGCTCTGCGGCTACGCCCGCAGCGTGATCGAACGAGGCCTCGCTGCGCGTGATGGTGCATGACGTAATCTCATGACCTGAATGCGGGGCGCGGCATCACGGCCGGGAGCGCTCGATCACGTATGATCAAGCGTTCCCGGAGCAGCCCCGTGTCCAACATCCTGCAGACGCTTCCCGCCGGCGAGAAAGTCGGCATCGCATTCTCCGGCGGTCTCGACACGAGCGCCGCCCTTCACTGGATGCGTGCCAACGGCGCCATTCCTTACGCCTACACCGCCAATCTCGGCCAGCCGGACGAGACGGACTACGACGACATCCCGAAAAAGGCGATGGCCTACGGCGCGGAGCGCGCGCGGCTCATCGAATGCCGTCCACAGCTCGTCGCCGAGGGGCTGGCGGCCATCCAGTGCGGTGCGTTCCACATCTCCACCGCCGGCGCCACCTACTTCAACACCACGCCGCTGGGCCGCGCCGTCACCGGC
>CAZZGM010000339.1:0-4060 GCA_964653955.1 uncultured Bifidobacteriaceae bacterium
GCAATGAAGTCCTTGATGCGGCCCGGCACGGGCGACCACGTCTGGTGGATGATGCCCAGTGCCGCGTAACAGTCCTTCACCGACGGCGTGATGACGCGCAGGGCAATCAGGTCGTACACCTGATCGAGATCGATCTTCTGCTTCTTCAGTTTGAGCCAGATGCTGTAGAGGCGCTTGATCCGGCCGTCGATGGCCACCACCGGCACGTGGGCCTCGGCGAGCTTCGTGCTGATGCGGGCCTTGAGTTCCTCGATGCTTCCTTCCGCCGTGCGCCGCTTGGCCTCGACGCGGCCTTTGAGCGATTCGTACGCCACCGGCTCGAGGAACCTGAACGACAGCTCCTCGAGTTCGTTCTTGATTTTCGACATGCCCAGGCGGTTGGCGATGGGCGCGTAGATGTCGAGCGTTTCCTGCGCAATCCGGACACGCCGGTCCTCGGGCATGTATTGCAGCGTCCGCATGTTGTGCAGGCGATCGGCCAGCTTGACGAGGATGACGCGAATGTCGTCGACCATCGCCAGCAGCATCTTGCGGAAGTTTTCGACCTGCCGTTCTTCGCTGGAGGAAAAGGGAATGGCGCCAATCTTGGTGACGCCTTCGACGATGTGCGTCACGTCCTCGCCGAATCGCTCGCGGAGCGTATCGGGGGTGGTGAGCGTGTCTTCGACGACGTCGTGCAGCAGGCCGGCGGCCACGCAGACCGCGTCCAGCTTCATCCCGGCCAGGATGTCGGCGACTTCCAGCGGATGGACGAGGTACGGCTCACCGGAGTGACGAACCTGGCCCTTGTGCTCGAGCGCCGAGAAGACGTACGCGCGGCGCAGCAGTTCCAGATCGGCGTCCGGATTGTAGTCCCGGACCCGGTCGAGCAAATCCTCGAAGCGAATCATCACGAGTGGTGTCTAAGACAGGCAGAGGGGGCAGGCCCGCTTTTTTCCTGACTCATCATATAGGGTCGGGGTTGCGGGGGGTCAAGAAACGGGGCTATACTCCCGGTCTTCCCGCCCGCAGCGGAGCGGACTTGTAAGCGCTTGTAACTGAGCGACTTGGGAACCACAGCACCACAGGGGGACATGATGAGGATTCGGTCAGCGGGGGCGTACCTGGCTCTGGTCGCCGGGGTGAGCGTGGCGCTCGCCGGGTGTGGACAGCTCGGACAGGTTCGCGCCATGAAGGCGTTCAAGGACGGCAACAAGCTGTATGGCGCCAACGATTTCCGTGGCGCTGCCGCGAAGTACGAAGAAGCGGTGGCCCTCGACCCGAACGGCGAGTTGAATTCGTGCGGCGACAGCCCCGGCTGCGTCTACTTCTTCCTCGCCAATTCCTACGACAACCTGTACCGTCCCGCCCGCAAGGGCGAGCCGGCCAACGATGCGTACCTGACCAAGGCGGTCGAGTACTACCAGCTGGCGTCGCAGAAGATCTCGAACCCGGTGTTCAAGACCCGCTCGCTGGAGTATCTGGTGGCGGCCTACGGCCCGGACAAGATCAACGATCCGACCATGGCCGAGCCGATCATCCAGGAGATGATTCGCCTGACGCCGGAGGAAGCGTCTAACTACTTCATGCTGGCCCGTCTCTACCAGGACTCGGGTGAGTACGAACTGGCCGAAGAAACCTTCCTTCAGGCCAAGCAGGCGGCTCCGAACGAGCCGGCCGTCTACCTGCAGCTGGCGAACTTCTACAACATGCAGGGCGACTTCGACAAGACCATCGAATACCTGAACGAGCGCATCAAGATCGAGCCCACCAACCCCGAAGCGCACTACACCGTGGCCACCTACTACTGGGACAAGGCCAACCGCGACTTCCGGCTCACCGACCAGCAGAAGATTCAGTACGTGCTGGACGGGCTCGGCGCCGTGGACCGTGCCATCGACATCAGGGAGGACTACATGGAGGCCGTGGCCTACAAGAACCTCCTGCTCCGCCTCCAGGCCAACCTGGAGAAGGATCCCCGGAAGCAGCAGGACCTGCTGAGGCAGGCCGATCAGCTCCGCGACAAGGCCGACGAACTGCGGAAGGCCAAGACCACCGGCACCGACTAGTCCGTCCATCCGGTCATCGGACCGGAAAATCTGTCATTCGACCAACAGGCCACCTCCGGGGTGGCCTGTTGTCGTTCCGGCGGTAGCTGCCACGAGCCGAAAAGCTCATCCTTCCGCTTTACGGCGTGGTAACACAGGAGTGCTAGCGTGACAGGGTGTTGTGTGGAGAGAGAGTGAGGAAGCTGACAACTATGGTGCCCCAACTTACGCGATTGCCTTTGATCCTGCTGATGGCCTTCGGCCTGCTGACGCTGCCCGCCGCCCGTGTGACAGCACAGGGCGTCACCACGGGGTCGCTCACCGGTGTGGTGACCGACTCCCAGGCGTCTCCGGTGGCCGGGGCCAGCGTGATTGCCATTCACGCGCCATCCGGTACCAACTACGAAGTGACGACGCGAGCCGATGGACGCTTCACCATCCTCGGCGTCCGCGTCGGCGGTCCCTACATCGTCACGGTCGCCTACAGCGGTGCGGGTACGGCATTCGAGCCGCAGACCGTCGAGGACATCACCGTGAACCTGGGCGCGGCGACCGACGTGAACATCACGGTCCGGGCCATTGCCGTGGAGGAAACCGTCACCGTCATCGGACAGTCTGATGCGGTGTTCAGCTCGACCCGCACCGGCGCGGCGACCGTGATCGGCCGGTCGGACGTGGCCACGCTGCCGACGGTTTCGGCACGCATCAGCGACATCACGCGCCTGACCCCGCAGGCAAGCGGCAGCTCGTTCGCCGGTCAGGACAACCGCCTCAACAACATCACGGTGGACGGTTCGTACTTCAACAACTCCTTCGGCCTCGGCGGTGAGCCCGGCGCTCGAACCAACGTGGCTCCGATCTCGCTCGAGTCGCTCGAGCAGGTGCAGGTGAGCGTGGCGCCGTACGACGTCCGGCAGGGCAGCTTCATCGGTGCCGCGGTGAATACCGTCACGCGGAGTGGCACCAACAGTCTCACCGCGTCGGTCTACCACCGCATGCGCAACGACAGCTGGGTCGGGACCGAAGCCGCTGGCAACGCCGTGAATCCGGGCACTTTCACCTTCCGCAACACCGGCGGGTGGGCCGGCGGGCCGATCGTCAAGAATCGGCTGTTCGCGTTCGGCACCTACGAGAACGAGGAAGACAAGCGGCCCTTGACCACGTTCCAGGCGAATGCCGGCGGCCAGCCCGTCGGCGGGAGCATCACCCGCGTGCCGGGATCCGATCTCGATGCGCTCGCCGCGTACTTGAGGAACAACTTCAACTACGACCCGGGCACGTATATCGGCCTGCAGGACCTGACGCCCGTGAAGCGGTACCTGGTGAGGAGCGACCTCAACCTGACCAGCAACAACAAGATCAGCTTCCGCTACAACCAGCTCGACTCCAGCTCGACGAACTACGTCAGCGGTTCCTCGTCGGCGGGCATCGGACGTCCGACGTTCACGACCAACTTCCTGTCCTTCAGCGGCACGAACTACGACATCCTCGAGAACATCAAGTCCGGCATCGGCGAGTGGAACTCGGTCATCGGGAACAGCATGGCGAACAACCTGATCATCGGGTTCACCTCCAACGACGAGAGCCGCGGCGATATCGGCACGCTCTTCCCGTTCGTCGACATCCTGCAGGACGGCACGGCCATGACGTCGTTTGGCTCCGAGCCCTTCAGCGTGCAGAACGAGCTGCGCTACAAGACGTTCCAGCTCCAGGACAGCTTCACGAAGTTCGGCGCCGCTCACACCCTCACCTTCGGCGTCTCGGTGCAGCGGTATCACTCGGACAACGTGTTCTGGAGCTGCTGCCCGCAGAGCAGCTACGCCTATAACTCGCTGGAAGACTTCTACACCGACGCCAACGACTACCTCGCCAATCCCAACCGTACGGTGTCGCCAGTCGACCTGCGCTTCTTCAAGGTCCGCTATTCGAACGTGCCCGGCCTCGACAAGCCGCTGCAGCCACTGACGGTCTGGTACAACGGCGCCTACGCACAGGACGAATGGCGTCCGCGGAACGACGTGACCGTCACCGCG
>CAZZGM010000340.1:0-1712 GCA_964653955.1 uncultured Bifidobacteriaceae bacterium
CCGGCCGCCATCCCGGTTGACGAGGCCAGGCGGCAGGACACCAGCGTGTGCGGCAGATTCTATGGGTGCGGCGCAGTCGAGGGCGATGTGCGCGGGAGCTGGCTGCCCCCTTCACCCAGCAGCACCGACGGTGTCCGCCGGCGCCGTGTGAGGCCGAACTGCATCACCGCCTTCTGCTCGATGTGTTCCATTGCCTCGTCGACCGAGTCGGTGACCAGCATCAGGTCCAGATCGTGCGGCGAGATGGTGCCCGCCTCGATCATCCGCCGGCACATGTCGATGAACGGCGCCCAGTACTCGACGCCCATGAGCACGACGGGAAACTGCGCGATCTTGCCGGTCTGGATGAGCGTCAGTGCTTCGGCCAGTTCATCCAGCGTTCCGAAGCCGCCGGGCAGGACGACAAAGGCGTACGAGTACTTGGCGAGCAGTACCTTCCGGACGAAGAAGTAATGGCAGCTCACCATGTAATCGAGATAGGGGTTGGCCTCCTGCTCGAACGGCAGCTCGATGTTGCAGCCTACCGATGTGCCCCCGGCTTCGCGGGCGCCGCGGTTGGCGCCTTCCATGACGCCGGGGCCGCCACCGGTCATCACCGTGAAGCCGACCTTCACCAGCGCGCGTCCCACCTCGCGGGCCAGCTCGTAGTACTGGTGCCCTTCCTTGAAACGCGCGGAGCCGAACACCGTCACGCAGGGCCCGACGAAGTGCAGGGTCCGGAAGCCGCGGATGAAGTCGCGGCCGGCGCGCAGCAGGAGCAGCAGCTCGCGTGTGCGCGAGTGCGGTCCTTCCAGGAAGACCTCATCTTCGTGTCCGGGAGGGATGGAAACCGTGGCGTCGGCAGCAGTCTTGTCGTCTGGGGGTGTCACGTCGGTATCACGATTCGAGCGGCGGCGCCGTGTCCGGGCCACGGGTGCCGTCAGGGGCAATGGTGTAGAGTCTACTCCCATGTTTCGGCGTGTGTTCCTGCGTGTCATGGTGCTGGTCGTGGGGCTGGCGGTGGCGGGGACGGCCGCCGCGCAGCCGGTTACCGGTTCGGTTATCGATGTCGCGGGCCTGCCCGTGGCCGAGGCCCAGGTCGAGGTGCAGACCGCTGACGGCCGCACGCTGACCGTGGTCACCGGTGCGGACGGCCGCTTTACCGTCGAGGGTCCCGTCGTTCGGGTTCGGGTGACGTCATCTGGCTTTGAGCCGGCCACGCCCGCCACCTTCGAGCCCGGTGTACCCGTCGTGCTGCATCCCGCCGGATACGCGGACTCGGTCGTGGTGACGGCCACCCGCGGCGCCGAACGCCTGCCGAGTGCCGCCAGCGCGACCGTGGTGACGGCCGCCGAACTCAGCAACATTGCCGCAGGCTCGCTGGACGACGTGTTGCGGAATACGCCCGGGTTCAGCTTGTTCCGCCGCAACTCCTCACGCGTCGCCAATCCCACCACGCAGGGCGTGACGCTGCGCGGCGTGTCGGGGTCGGGCGCCAGCCGCACGCTCGTGCTGGCCGATGGCGTACCGCTGAACGATCCGTTTGGCAGCTGGGTCTACTGGAACCGCATTCCCCAGGCGGCGGTCGACCGCGTCGAGGTGGTGCGCGGCGCGACGGGCGACCTTTATGGCGCCGATGCCCTTGGCGGCGTGGTGCAGGTCCTCACGTTTGCGCCGGGACGGACCCGGGTCCGTGCGGCTGCCGAAGGCGGTTCCTTCGAGACGCTCCGCGC
>CAZZGM010000340.1:1722-4060 GCA_964653955.1 uncultured Bifidobacteriaceae bacterium
GCTGTTTGGCGGGACGTCGCGGGATGGCTGGGCGTTGTCCGGTGCCTATGAAGGCACATCCACGGCCGGCGCGTATACGGTCGGGCAGGAAGCACGCGGGCCGGTGGACATGCGGGCGGACAGCGACTACCAGAGCGGTTTCGTAACTGCCGGCCGTCAGGCCGACACGTGGAACCTGTTCGTCAGGGCCGCGCAGTATACCGAAGACCGGGGCAACGGCACGCCGCTCCAGGTCAACACCACCGACTGGAAGCAGTTGTCGGCCACGGCGGGCGGCACGGCGGCGGGCGGCGTATGGCAGGGACAGGCGGCGCTCAGCCGGCAGGATTATTACCAGACGTTTTCGGCGGTGCTGGCCGGACGCGCCAGCGAGCGGTTGACCACCGAGCAGAACATCGACACGGACTTTTCGTCCGCGGGCGCGCAGTGGACGCGTCCCATGGGCCGCGTCACCCTGATTGCCGGCGGCGAATTCGCCCGCACCAGCTCCGCGGTGGAAGAGTATGCCTATTCGGTGGCGGGAGAGCGGGCCGATCCGGCGTTTGCCGGGGGCGTGCAGCGCACCACCGCCCTCTACTCGCGCGCGAGCGTACCGGTGACCGACGCGTTGACGCTCGACCTTGGTGGCCGCATCGACTGGTGGCTGTCCACGCCCACCGACGGGACGCTGCCGGAGAAGTCGGTGACCTTCTACAGCCCGCGGGCCGCGCTCGCCTGGCGTGTGGATCGATATGCGCTGCAGGCGGCCGTCTATCGCGCCAACCGCGCACCCACGCTCAACGAACTGCATCGCGGCTTCCGTGTCGGCAATGCCGTCACCAATCCCAATCCGCTGCTCAATCCCGAAACGCTCACCGGCGTCGAAGGCGGCGTGCTTGGCACATGGCATCGCGTCTCGGCGCGCGTCACGGCGTTCTACAACAGCCTGGACGGTGCCATCTCCAACATCACGTTGTCCAGCACGCCAACGCTCATCGTGCGCGAGCGGCGGAACTCCGATGAGATCCGGGCCGGCGGTGTCGAGTTCGAAGCCGATGCCCGCCTCACGTCGAGCCTGCGCGTGAACGGGCAACTCGTGTTCACGTCGAGCCACTACCGCGGATCCGTGGCGACGCCGGCCATCGAAGGGAACCGCGTGTCACAGGTGCCGGCGGTTCAGGGCGGCATTGGCGTGACGTGGACCGAACCACGGATTGCCACCGTGGCAGCGCAGGCGCGATTCAGCGGCCGGCAGTTCGACGATGACGCGAACGCGTTCGAACTGGGCGCTTACGGCGTGCTGGACCTGCAGGTGAGCCGTGCCGTGGCGCGCGGCGTGCTGGGCTTCGTCGCGGTGGAAAACCTGTTCGACAAGGACTACGACGCGGGCCGGACGCCGATTCGCCTGATTGGCTGGCCGCTAGCGTCCGATGCGGACCCCGAACCGGAACGCGCGCGGCTTCTCCACAAGCTTCTCTCCCGGCTGCCAGACACATGAGCGGCGGCACCCACGGCATCGTCCTGTTCGATGGCACCTGCGGCTTCTGTGAGCGGTCGGTGCGGTTCATTGCGGCGCGCGATCGTGCGGGCTACTTCCTTTTTGCGCCGGCGCAGTGGCCCCAGGCACAGGCGGCCCTGGCCGCGCGTGGCCTGACACGGGAGGCGGCGCGCAGCCTGGTGCTCATCGAGGGGGACCAGGTGTACCTGCGCTCGACCGCCTCGCTCCGGATTGCCGCGCGGCTGGGCTGGCCATGGCGGGCGGCAGCCGCGTTGCTCGTGATGCCGGCGCCACTGCGGGACGTGGGCTATCGCGCGGTGGCCTTCCTGCGTCACCGGCTGGCGGGCCCGTCGAACGCGTGCGAGACTCCGCCCCCGGAACTGCGCGATCGCCTCCTGCGTTGACGGAGCCGGCACAAGAGGCTGGCGCCGGACCCGGTTCAGGGTTTCGGCGTTTTCACCAACTCGGGAAATGCATCGGCCAGTGCGTCCACCTTGGGAAGTGCCGTAAACACGATGTACGGCTGACCCGGATGCCTGCCGGCGTAGTCGTGGTGATACGGCTCGGCCTCGTAGAAGGCGTCCAGCGGCTCGAGCGTGGTGACGATGGGCGAAGGGAAGGCGCGCGCGGTGTTCAGTTGACGGATGTAGGCGTCGGCCACGGCCCGTTGTTCCGGTGAATGGTGGAAGATGGCGGACCGGTACTGCGGCCCGATGTCGTTCCCCTGCCGATCGAGCTGGGTCGGGTCGTGCACGGCCGAGAAGAAGACGTGCAAAAGCGTGCCGTAGCTGATCACCTCGGGGTCGTAGGTGATCTCGACCGCTTCCGCATGGCCGGTCGTGCCGGTCACGACGATCATGT
>CAZZGM010000341.1:0-4039 GCA_964653955.1 uncultured Bifidobacteriaceae bacterium
CCGCCTGGCCGGAGCCTGCCGCCTCGTCAGTGGCCACGCTCACCAGCAGCACGGGTCTGGTTGCACGCGACGCCAGGCGCGACAGATCTTCGAACGCGCGCGTCAGCGTCTCCCTGGCCGTTTCGCTGGACGGAGCATCCTCTTCCAGTCCACGCAGCAACACGACGAGGTCCGCCGCATCGTCGCTGGCGGTGGAGAGTGCGAGTCCGCGTGCGGCAAACGCATTCGTTACCGCGCGTGCCTCCGCCTTGCCGCCACCAACGACGGCAATGGTCCGGCACGAGGCGAGTGCGGGAAATGGCGTGCCGGGCGCAGCCAGTGGCAGCCACTGGACAACGCGGCGTTCGACGAGGGGCCCGGCCGCTGGCTCGGCAGCGACAGCTACCGGGCAGCGGCCTGCTGAGGGTCCGCGGTTGATCCTCCCAGCAGCGCCAGCAGGTCGCTCACGCGACGCACGTCGGCGGGGGAGATTTTGCTGGCGTCCAGGCCGGGCACCTTCTCGTTGACGGCGCCGAGAATTTCAACGCGCTTGATGGAGTCGATGCCGAGGTCGGCCTCGAGGTCCATGTCGGGCGCGAGCGCTTCGACGGGATATCCGGTCTTGTCCGCGATGATGGCCAGCACGGTCGATGAGGAGTCGCCCGCCGCAGGTGCGGCCGATGCCGCGGGTGCGGGCGTGGCCACGGCGACGGCCGGTGCCGGCGCGGGCGCCACTGGAGCCGGAGCGGCTGGGGCTGCTACGACCGGAGGTGCCTGCACCACCGGAGCGGGGACCGTCACGGGAGCCGCCACTGTCACGGGCGCTGCCACGGTGACTGGCGCGGGTGCTGGTGCATGCGCCGCCACTGGCAGCACCATGGGCACTGGCGCCGCCACGGGCAGGGCTGCCGGCGATACGTTCGCGGCAGCACCACCGAGGCCGCGCAGCGTCATGCTGAAGCTCTCGAGCAGGGCCTGCTGCGTAAGACGCTGGGCTTCGAGGATCTGGGCGTGTACCGACGGAATGTGCTCGGACATGGGATGACGGTCTCGTGATGTATTGACGGATGGAAGCGTGCGCGCGTGTCCCACGGCCTGTGCGGCTGTGGCTGGTGCCGGCGGTGCGGCGCTGTGCGGCGCGGCCGCAGGTGACGGGGACACGGGCGCCGCGGGTGGCGGCGCAGGAACAGATGCAGGTACGGCGGCCGCCGCGGTTGCTGTGGCGGCGACCGGTGCCGGCGAACCCTGGCCGCGCGCCGGCGGGTACGGCTTGCCGAGATTGGCGCCGCTCACCTGGACGACGGCCGGACCCGATGGGGGAGCCGCAACAGCGTGTGCCGGCCCCTGCGCCGTGTGCAGCGCATCGAGACCGAGCGGCAGGCCCATCACCGACAGTTCCGCCATGGCCTGCCACCACGTGCGCAGGCCGTGACGTCCCGGAATGTCCAGTGGCAGAGCCGTGTGCGGCCGGCCGTTGAGGCACTTCGACGTGAGACCCGTCAGCACGTTGCCGGCACCCACTTCCACGAACACGCGGCAGCCGCGGGCGTAGAGGGCCTCCACGCTTTCGCGGAAACGCACCGGCTGCGCGAGTTGATCCGACAACTGCGCCTTCACGGCTTCGGGCGACGCCGGGTACGGTTCGGCCGTAGCGTTGGCTACCACCGGCATGGTGGGTGCCTGCACGGCGGCGGCGCGGACGTCGGTGGCAAACGTGGCGGCGGCCGGCGCCACCAGCGGCGAGTGGAACGCCGCGGCCACCTTCAGTTCCTGGAAGCTGAGCCCCGCGCGCTCGAGGCGGGCCTCGATGCGGCGCAGGCTGGCAATGGGACCGCTCAATACGGCCTGACGCGGATGGTTGTCGTTGGCCAGGACGAGCGCCGGGTCGCCTTCTTCCGCGACCAGCTTGCGCACCGCCTCGGCATCACCCGACACGGCCACCATGCTGCCCAGAGCGCCGGCGCCGGCATTGTCGGCCGCGCAGGCTTCCATGGCCTTGCCGCGCGCGTGGGCGAGGCGCACCAGTGTGGCGGCGTCGAACGCGCCGGCGGCATGCAACGCCGCCAGTTCGCCAAAGCTGTGACCGGCCACGGCGGCAGGTGCGAGACCAATGCGATCCAACAAGGCCAGCTGCGCGAGGCTGGCCGCAGCCAGTGCGGGCTGTGCCACGCTCGTGGCCCGCAAACGCGCATCGACTGCCTGCTGTGCGTCGCGATCGAACACCGGCCGCGGAAACACCGCGTCGGTCAATACGGGGTCGCCGGTTTCGGCGGCCAGCGCGTCCACGGCCCGTTCCCACGCGGCAAACGCTTCGGGGAACGCCAGCGCGAGGTCGCGGCCCATGCCGACGTACTGGCTGCCCTGACCGGGAAAAAGGAACGCCACGGTATCGGGCGATACCGGCGCGCCAAGGCCCAGCACCGCATGCGCGGAACGCGCGTGCGGCTGTCCGGCGTCCACCAGCGTTACGGCTTCGGCCGCGGCTTCGGTGACGGCAGCCGGTGAGTCCACCAGCAGCGCCAGGCGTACCGGCGCCGCGGCGTCGAACGTGGACTGGCTCTGCCGCGCGACGGCAACGAGTTGCGCCGCGGATTTCACCCGCGCCGGCAGTTCGGCCAGCGCCTGCTTCAGGGCCGCCGGCGTGCCGGCCGACAGCAGCACCAGGTGCACGGGCGAGGCATCGAGGCGTGGTGCCGCCGACGGCCCCGTGTATTCCTCGAGCGTGATGTGGAAGTTGCTGCCGCCAAATCCGAAGCTGCTGACCGACGCGCGGCGCGGATGCTCGCCGCGGTGGAACCACGGACGCGCGCTCGTGTTCAGGTAAAACGGGCTGTCTTCGAGCTTGAGCGCGGGGTTGGGCCGTTCCACCTTGATGGTGGGGGGCAACGTCTTGTGGTGCAGCGCGAGGATGGCCTTTACCAGGCTGGCGGCGCCGGCCGCGGCTTTCGTGTGGCCAATCTGCGACTTCACCGATCCCAGCGCGCACCACTGCCGGCCTTCGGGGTCGGCCGAGCCAAACACGTCGGCGAGCGCGCCAAACTCCGCCGCGTCACCGGCAATCGTGCCCGTGCCGTGCGCTTCCATCAGTTCCACGGTCGTGGGCGAATAACCCGCGTCGGCATACGCGCGGCGCAGCGCCATCGCCTGCCCCTCGGACCGCGGCGCGTACACGCTCTTCGCGCGGCCGTCGCTGCTGCTGCCCAGGCCGCGCATGACGGCGTAAATTTTGTGGCCGTCACGCTCTGCATCTTCGAGGCGCCGCAGCGCCAGCATGGCCACGCCTTCGCCCAGCATGGTGCCGTCCGCCTGATCGCTGAACGGGCGGCAGTCGCCGGTCAGCGACAGCGCCGGCGTCTGCGAGAAGCAGAGGAACATGAGCACGTCGTTCAGTGCGTCCACGCCGCCCGTGAGCACGGTGTCGGCCTGGCCGCTCCGCAGTTCCGACACGGCCATCGACAGCGCCGCCATCGAACTGGCGCACGCCGCGTCGAGCGCGCAGTTGGTACCGCCCAGATCGAAGCGGTTGGCCACGCGCCCCGCGATGACGTTGCCCAGCAGTCCCGGGAACGTGCTCTCCTGCCACGGCACGAACTGGTCCGCAATGGCATCGCACGCCCGTTCGATCTGCGATTCTTCCATGCCGAGCCGGCGCAGACCCTCGCGCCACATCGGCCGCGCCATACGGCCGGACATGTGCGACACCAGCGCCGTGGTGGCCGCGGCGCCCAGGATGACGCTGGTCCGCTTGCGATCGAATCGCTGCTCCGGCCCGTTGTCCGCGTCATCGAGACACCGCTTGGCAATCAGCAGCGCCAGCAATTGCGCGACGTCGGTGCTGGGCAGCGTCGACGGCGGCAGGCCGAACCCGAGCGCGTCGAACGGCTGCGGCGGGATGAAGCCGCCGCGCTTGCCGTAGGTCTTGTCCTTCGCGCGCGGCTTCGGGTCGTAATAATCCTCGATGCGCCAGTGCTGCTCGGGCACGTCGCTGAAGCAGTCGCGCGCCTCCACCAGGCTTCGCCAGAAGCCGGTCAGGTCGTCGCTACCGGGCAGCAGCGAGGCC
>CAZZGM010000342.1:0-3998 GCA_964653955.1 uncultured Bifidobacteriaceae bacterium
CCAGCTCGTGCCGGGCATCGAAGGCGGCGTCACCGCCTATCTGCCCGATGGCGACGTGATGCCCATCTACGACGCGGCCATGAAGTACCAGGACGCCGGCGTCCCGCTCATCATCCTCGCGGGCAAGGAGTACGGCTCCGGTTCGTCGCGCGACTGGGCGGCCAAGGGCACGATGCTGCTGGGTGTGAAGGTGGTCATTGCCGAGAGCTTCGAGCGCATCCACCGCAGCAACCTGGTGAACATGGGCGTGCTGCCGCTGCAGTTCGTGGCCGGCCAGGATCTGGCCGGGCTCGGGCTGACGGGCCGCGAGGTGTTCAGCCTGGCCGGCGCGGGAGCCGACCTGAAGCCGCGCTCGACGGTCACGGTCACGGCGACGGCCGACGATGGTTCGGTGAAGACGTTCACGGCCGCCGTCCGGATCGATACGCCGGAGGAACTCACCGCCTACTCGCACGGTGGCATCCTGCCGTACGTGCTGCGTCAACTCGTCAAGAAGGGCTGAAGGACTACGAAGGCGGAAGGAGGAAGGCAGAAGGCAAAGCCTTTCTCCTTTTGCCTTCCGCCTTTACCCTGTGTCCGTGCTGACTTCCGCCGACGTCAAGCAGCAGGCGCTGGCGCTGGGGTTCGACCTCTGCGGTATCGCGCCGGCCGATTCGTTTCCCGAACTCGATCACCTGGCCGAGTGGCTCGCGCAGGGCTATGCCGGCGAGATGGTCTACCTCCACAAGTCCGCGCATACGCGCGGCGACATCCGGCGCTTCCTGCCGGCGGCGCGTTCGGTGATCGTGACCGGCACGCTCTACAACACGGAGCCTCCGTCGAAGCCTGGCGATGCGCCCGCGGCCCGGCGTCAGGCGGATGCGGTGCGCGTCGCTCGATATGCGCGCGGTGACGACTATCACGTGGTGATTGCCGAGAGGCTCGAGGCACTGGCCGCGTGGATACACGAACACCAGGGTGCAGGGGTGGAGTCGGCGGTGTTCGTCGACAAACACCACGTGCAGGAGCGCGCGTTCGCGGCGCGTGCGGGCATTGGCTGGACCGGCAAGAACGCCTGCGTGATCAATCCGGACGTCGGGTCGTGGCTGCTGCTGGGCGGTCTCGCGACCAGCCTCGTGCTCGAGCCCGACCGCCCGTCCGTCGACCAGTGCGGGTCGTGCACGCTGTGCCTCGATGCGTGTCCGACCGGAGCGTTGGTCGATGCCTGCCGGCTGGATGCCACGCGTTGCATCTCGTATCTCACCATCGAACTCGATGGGCCGATTCCCGAGGCGCAGCGTCCTCATGTCGGCGCACACTTGTATGGCTGCGACATCTGCCAGGAGGTGTGCCCCTGGAACCTGGCCGCACCGGTCACGGTCGATTCCGCCTGGCAGCCGCGGACGGCGCGCGATGGGGCGTCGGCGGCGGAACTGTGGCAGCGCTCCGATCAGGAACTGCACGGCCTCGTGCGCGGCAGCGCGATGCTGCACACCAGTCTGGCGCGGCTGCGGCGCAACCTGGCCACCATCATCGGCAACAGCGGCAATCCGGCGCTGGCGCCAGTGCTCGATCGTCCCGGCCGCGGCGTGAAGAACGCCGCGCATAGTGCGGCCACACCCCTCGTCCAGGACGCGGTGTCCTGGGCGCGCCGCCGGCTCGATCCCGTGCAGCCGGGGAGTGCCAACGAGGCGGTCTCCGGGAGTAGGATGGAACCATGAGCGGCGACGTTCCTACCCTGGCGCCCGTGTTGCTGGTGTCGATGCCGCAGATGGCCGACCCGAACTTCAGCCGGGCCGTCGTGCTGCTGGCCGAGTACGGACCGCACGGAGCGTTCGGACTGGTCGTGAACCGCCGGATGGCCGAACCCGCGACCGATGTCGTGCGCGTGGAGCCGCCGATTGCCATCAGTCCGGACGTCTACCTGCATGTCGGCGGGCCCGTGGAGCCGACGCGTGCCTGGGTGTTGCTGTCGGACGGCGCTCGCGATGCCGACGCCATGGAAGTGTCGAATGGCGTCTACCTGTCGACGTCACCCGATCTGATTCGAGAGACGCTGGGCACGTCGCCGAACGCATCGGCGCGGATTGTCGTTGGTTATGCGGGCTGGGCCGCCGGGCAGCTCGATGTGGAACTGGCGGAGTCGGCCTGGCTGATGGCGCCGGTGCAGCCGGACCTCATCTTCGACGTGCCGCTTGCCTCCATGTGGGAAACGGCCATCCGCCGCCTGGGGGCCGAACCGTCCACGCTGCAGGGCAGTTCAGGCGTGCACTGAGCCGCGTCGTTACCCGTTGACGCGTGAGGCCCCCATCCATGCATCCTGTGACACGTGCCGTGACAACGACTTCTCTGGTGACCCTGCTTGCCGCGTGCGGCACGTCCGACACGCGATCGTCCATGTCCACGCCGGGCACGCCAGACGACCCGGAGGTGGCGGCGTTGCGCCAGTCTGTCGCGCGGTTTGCGCCAACGGATCTGTCCGCGGACCTCGGTGCGCTGGCGGATGGTGAACGAACGGCGCTCGTGCATCTCATCAGGGCCGCGCAGGTCATGGATGCGCTGTTTCTCCGGCAGGTCTGGTCGGGAAACGACGCGTTACTGTCGGATCTCGTGCGCGACACGACGCCGGTGGGGCAGGCACGGCTGCAGGCGTTCCTGCTCAACAAGGGACCGTGGTCGAGACTGGATCACAACGAGCCGTTCATCCCGGGCGTGCCGGAAAAGCCGGCCTCCGCTCACTTTTATCCGCCCGATGCCACGCGTGAGGAGGTGGACGGCTGGATTGCCAGCCTGCCGCCGGCGGAACGTACGCGCGCGACCGGGTTTTTCAGCACCATCCGGCGCGGCCCGGACGGACGGCTGATGGCCGTGCCGTACAGCGTGGAGTACCAGGGCGAGCTGGCGCTGGCGGCCGGGCACCTGCGGGCGGCGGCTGCGGCTACCGGTGATGCCACGCTGGCGGCGTTCCTCGAAGCGCGCGCGGCGGCGTTCCTGTCGAACGACTACTACGACAGCGACGTGAAGTGGATGGAGATGACCTCGGCCCTCGAACCCACCATCGGGCCGTACGAGGTGTACGAGGACGAGTGGTTCAACTACAAGGCCGCGTTCGAGGCCTTCATTACCGTGAAGGATCGGGGCGAGTCGGCGCAGCTGCAGCGCTTTGCCGACGCGCTGCAGGACATCGAGGACCATCTGCCCATCGACGCGAAGTACCGCAACCCGAAACTGGGAGCCATGGCGCCGATTGCGGTGGTGAACACGGTGTTTTCGGCTGGCGATGCCAACCGCGGTGTGCAGACGGCGGCCTTCAACCTGCCCAACGACGAACGGGTGATTCGTGAAAAGGGCAGCAAGCGCGTGATGCTGAAGAACAACCAGCAGGCCAAGTTCGAGAAGGTGCTGGTGCCGATCTCGCGTATTGCCCTGGGCACGGCCGATCAGGCCCGCGTGGAGTTTGCGGCCTTCTTCACGCACATCCTGATGCACGAACTCATGCACGGCCTGGGCCCGCACGACATTGTCGTCGACGGCCGGCCGACCACCGTGCGGCAGGAACTGCGCGACACCTACAGCGCCATCGAGGAGGCGAAGGCCGACATCTCCGGGTTGTTCGCGCTGCAGTATCTCGTGGATCGCGGCTCGCTCGATCCGCACTACGGCGAGACGATGTACACGACGTTCCTGGCGTCGGCGTTCCGCTCCATCCGCTTCGGCATCAACGAAGCGCACGGCCGTGGTCAGGCGATCCAGCTCAACTATCTGCTCGACCAGGGCGGCTTCGAGGTGGCGCCGGACGGGACGTTCACGGTCGATGCAGCCCGCATCCGGGAGGGCGTGACGGCGCTCACCCGTGAGATCATGACGCTGCAGGCGGAAGGGGACTACCAGCGTGCCCGCACGATGATCGAGACGCTGGGCGTCATCCGTCCGCCGGTAAAGGCCGTCCTCGACCGGCTGACCGGTGTGCCGGTCGACATCGAGCCGCGGTTCGTCACGGCGGAAACGTTGCTGCGGGA
>CAZZGM010000343.1:0-3980 GCA_964653955.1 uncultured Bifidobacteriaceae bacterium
GGTGGACGACACCACGGCCACGCGCTGCGCCACCGTCCGGCCATCGACGGTGAGCTCGAACACGTAGGTCCCCTCTTCCGGGAACGTCAGGCCGTTGACCCTGGCAAAGGCGTACTGATCCGCCACTTCGATGACAACGTGGTTCACGTCCGTGACCATGGGATGGTCGGAGACGAGGGTGAAGCAGAGACGCACCTGATCGGCAGCACTCAGGTTCACCAGACGCGCCACCATGACGAGATGCTCGACGGTGTGCGGCACGGTCGGCACCACCACCTCGCGTGTGACACCGAGCAGGCACAGCCGGCGGTTCCGGTCCAGGTAGGCAAAGTCGCAGACCACAGACCAGTCGATATCCGTCATCGCGTTCTCTCTCCGATCCCGACAACACCCGGTGGCAAGCGGCGCACCAGCGAGTGCGGCCGCTAGCCGGCTTCCCCCGGCAGCACCATGCCCATGAACAGGTAGACGGCCAGCACCATGATCAATGCCGCCGCCACGCGGCTGCCGCGATCACCCGGCGTCCGCGCCAGCGTGAACCACACCATCGTCCAGAAGACACCGCTGTACAGCATCGCCGCGCAGACGCGCGCCAGGTCCTGCCCGCTTGTAATCATTGCCGCGTGTGTCGCTTATACACGACACATGTTACCGATAACAAGCGGAGTATCATCTGCGGAAGCGATGGCATCCACGGGTACACTGCGCGCGGCGCGCCTGGCGGCGGGATGGACGGCCACGGCTCTGGCCGAGGCGCTGGGTGTCAGCCGCCAGACGGTCCACGCCATCGAAACGGGCCGGTACGTCCCGAACACGCTGGTGGCGCTGAAGCTGGCTCGTCTGCTCGGCCGCACGGTCGAAGAACTGTTCGGCGAACGGGACAGCCCTCCTCCGCCTGGCGGACGCCAGCGCGCCACGCTGCTCGGCAACCACTCGACTCCGCCGGCGCCCGGCGACCGTGTGCAGACATGGCAGGTGGACGACCGATGGTTCGCCACCGCCGTCCTTCCGTATCCTGCGTATCTACCCGTGGTGGACCGTGTCGCGGCGAAGCACGGGGCCTCGCAGGTGTCCGTGGACATCGAAGGCCGACGCGCCGGCGCACCGGTCATCATCGCCGGCTGCGACCCGGCTCTTTCGCTCCTCGCCAGGGCGCTCGAAGCGCGCCAGGTGTCATCCGTGCTGTTGCCGGCCGCCAGCCGAACCGCGCTCCGCTGGCTTCAGGAAGGCCGCGTGGACATTGCCGGGACGCACCTGCACGACGAGCACACCGGCCAGTTCAATCTCCCCTTCATCGACCAGATCGTCGGCACGGATCCCGTTCACGTCGTCACCTTCGCGGAATGGGAAGAAGGGCTGGCCGTGCGACCACGTCATCCGGCGCGCATCCGTTCGATGGCTGCCCTCGCCAACAGCAACGTCCGCATCGTGAACCGTGAGTCCGGTTCCGGGGCCCGTGCCTTGCTGGACGCCAGCCTGGCAGCCGCAGGTCTCCCCTCACGACGGGTTCGCGGCTACACACACGTGGTTCACAGCCACCTCGAAGCCACCGCTCTCGTGGCTGGCGGAGGTGCCGATTGCTGCGTGGCAGGGTCGGCCGCGGCCGAGTGGTTCGGGCTGCGGTTCATCCCGCTGCAGGTCACCCGTTTCGATCTCGTCATGCGACAGGTGCGCTGTCAGGAGCCGCGCATACGCGCCGTCCTGGACGCGCTGAACGACGCGCCACTTCGTCGCGGTCTTACTTCGCTGGCTGGCTACCGCACCACGCTCACGGGCACCGTCGTCCGTCCCTGACGCTCCACGTGCAGGCAGCGCGGGACATGCTGGTCCTCGTAATTTCCCGCCAGCGCCTGAACCGATATGCCTGTTCCGTATGGGCGGGCACACCAGCCAGCATCCTGACGCCTCTGCGATAGAATCCTGTCACGCGGGCGGACCAACCACGCCGGCATACAGATCATCAGGAGCGTGCATGAAGAAGGTGCTTGTGGGACTCGGGCTCGTTGCCGGCCTCACCGCTGGCCTCGCGGCCCAGCAGGGCTCGACGACGCAGGGGCAGCCGGCCCGGCCGGCCCAAACCGGCGGCATCCCGGGCGGCGGTCCCGAGGACGGCATGAACATCCGGCCGCCCAACGGCGTCGACCAGAAGCCGGCATTCGAGGGACAGACCCGTGCGCCGGAAGAAAAGCTCGGAGTGGCGTTCGACGTGGTGCCGTTGGCCGAAGGACTGGCCAACCCGTGGGGTCTGGCGTTTCTGCCGGACGGCAGGATGCTCCTCACCGAGCGCCCCGGGCGGCTCCGTGTGCTCAGCCGTGACGGCCAGCAGATGTCCGAGCCCGTCGAAGGGCTGCCGGCGGTGGACGCGCGTGGTCAAGGCGGACTGCTCGACATCGCCCTGGATCCCGCCTTCCAGAAGAATCAGCTGATCTACTGGAGCTATGCCGAGCCGCGCGGCGACAACATCAACAACACGGCCGTGGCCCGCGGACGGTTCGTGGATGGCGCCACGCCGCGCGTCGAGAACGTCGAGGTGGTGTTCCACCAGGCGCCTTCGCTGGCCTCACCGCTGCACTTCGGTGGACGCATCCTGTTCGATCGCGACGGGAAGATGTTCGTGACGCTGGGTGATCGGTCGATCACCGAGGGCCGCATGCAGGCCCAGCGTATGGACGGCCTGCTCGGCAAGATTGTCCGGCTCAATCCGGACGGCAGCGTGCCGCAGGACAACCCGTTCGCCGGACGCGACGGCGTCAAGCCGGAGATCTGGTCCTACGGACACCGCAACATCCAGGCCGCGGCGTTCCACCCCGAGACAGGCGAACTGTGGGAGGTGGAACACGGCACGCGCGGCGGCGACGAGTTGAACCTCGTGAAGAAAGGCGCGGACTATGGCTGGCCGACCATTGCCTACGGCATCGAATACCGCGGCGGCACCATCACCGGCGGTATCCAGCAGCAGGAGGGCATGGAACAGCCGCGGTACTACTGGGATCCCGTCATTGCGCCCAGCGGCATGATCTTCTACACGGGCGAGGCCTTTCCCGCCTGGAAGAACAGCCTGTTCATTGGCGGGCTCGGCAGCATGAACCTGGTGCGCCTCACCATCCGCGGCGATCGCGTGGTTGGCGAAGAGCGCCTGCTGCAGGATCTGGAGCCCCGGCGCGAGCGCATTCGCGACGTCCGGCAGGGACCCGATGGCGCGCTGTACGTGCTCACCGACAGCCCGCGCGGACGCCTCCTCAAGCTCGCGCCCAGGGCGGCGGCCGCCGCCGGTGGCGGCCAGCCTGGAGCGGCATCCGGGCCTCAGCCCTACGTGGTCGGCAATCCGCTCGGTCTGCCAGTGACGCCGTCCGCCGACGGCACGTTTGCCCCCATCTCGTCACGCGTCAAGGTGTACGGTGCCATCTACTCGGCCGAAAGCTGCTCGTACGACGAGACGCGCGGCCTGATCGTGGTGCCGAATCGCGGTGTCGGTCAGAACGTGCAGGCCAACAACGCTTGGATCTCGCTGATCAACCATGACGGGTCGGTCCACACGGCGCGCTGGATTGGTGTGCAGAACCCCGGCCGGCAACGCAGCAACAGCCAGCCACCGCTGGTGCTCAACGAACCATTTGGCAGTGAGGTCGCCAACGGCCTGCTCTATCTGGCCGACCGCGACGGCGGTAGGGCAACAGACGATCCGTCCGTCGCGGTCATTCGCCGCTTCCGGATGGACACGGGTATGCCGGCGGGCGAAACGCGCGTGGCCGGGGCGACGGGATTCAACGACATTGCCGTTACGAAGGACGGTACGGTCTACGCCACGGTCACCGGGCAGGGCGACGGCGCGCAACTCTGGAAGGTCATGCCCGATGGCACTGCATCCATTCTGGTTCGCGGTCTTCCCCTCGCCATGCCCAATGGCGTGGCCATGGACCCGCAAGGGAACGCCGTTGTCGTGAACATGGGCAACCCCGACGTCCTCACCTTCTCGCCTG
>CAZZGM010000344.1:0-3975 GCA_964653955.1 uncultured Bifidobacteriaceae bacterium
ACAAGGTGAAGGGCACCGGCCTCGGCCTCTTCATCGTCCAGTCGATCGCCAGACAACACGGTGGCCGCGTGTTCGCGCACAGTGACGGCGAAGGTACGGGCGCTACGTTCACGCTGGAGTTGCCCCGCCTTCGCTCGCCGGAAGCGACGCGCGCGTCGGCGAGGCAGGCTCACGAACCTGCGAGCCCCTGAGCCCGTAACCGAACCTGCGAACGTCCGAACCAGAACCTCAGCCCCTTCGTATGCCCCACCTCCTCGTTGTCGAAGACGAAGAACATCTCGCCGACGGTCTGCGATTCAACCTCGAGGCCGACGGTCACACGGTCGAAGTCGAAGGTCACGGCGACCGTGCGCTGGAACGACTGCTGGAAACGCGTGGACAGTTCGATGCCGTCATCCTCGACGTGATGCTGCCGGGGCGTGACGGCTTCGAGGTGGTCCATGCGCTGCGCGAGGCCGGTGAGTACGTGCCGGTGCTGATGCTCACGGCGCGCGGCCGTCCCGAGGACGTGCTCGCGGGCTTCGAAGCCGGCGCGGACGACTACCTGCCCAAGCCATTCGAGCTGGCGATTCTCCTGGCGCGCGTGCGCGGATTGCTGCGCCGCACCCAGTGGGCACGCAGCCAGCCGGCTGCGGCGGTAGACACGCCGCGCGTGCTCGGTTTTCACGGCCGAACGCTGGACCTCGACGCGCTGGAGCTGCATGTCGGCGACGAAACGTACCACCTGACGCAGATGGAATGCGACCTGCTGGCCTACCTGATCCGAAACGCTGGCCGCGCCGTCTCTCGTAAGGCCATCCTCGAGGATGTGTGGGCGCTGCACGAGGACACCGACACCCGTGCCATCGACAACTTCATCGTCCGGCTGCGGCGCTATGTCGAGGACGATGCGGCGAGGCCGGAGTTGCTGCTGACGGTGAGAGGGGTGGGGTACAAGCTGGCGACGTAAGGAGGGATTTCCTAGCGCGCAGGATCGCTGAACCATGGCGCCGATTCGTTTCTCGCACCGCCGAGTGTCACCCCCCTTGTAAAGGTTCCGCCAGGTTCTCGACGGCCATCCGGCGCACCTGACCGTCTAACCCCTCAGTTCACTTGTGTTGCGCGTCATGCCGCATGCTCAATCAGCGGCGAGCGGCCGCCGTCGAGCGGTTTGGTGGGCTGTCTGGTCGATTTCTCAAGGGCTCATTCCTTCGGAACGGGCCGGAAACCGGCGTTGAGCCTCGGCGGCAGCACTCGAGTTTTCGTTGATACGCACCACCAGGAGGAGTCATGCGGGTATCCAGATCGGCCGGTTTTGCACTCGTTGCGTTCACCCTGGGAACCGCGCCCGCCTGGGCGCAGGATGCACGTGCCGTCGAAGTGACGCCGTACGTGGCGCTGGGCACGGCCGGGGCGTCACCTGTCGGCACGGCGGTCACGTTCCCGATCACGTCGGCGCTTGCCATCGAGACGGACGTGACCTATCGCCAGGACGAAGGCAACATCCACGCGCTGAGCATGAACGCCAACCTGCTGTGGTTTCTGCCGCGCGCCGGCCGGACCACGCCGTACGTCATCGGCGGTGTCGGGCTCGCACAATACGGCACGCCCGTGGCTGGTGCCGACGGTGTGCCCATTGGCACGCAGCCGCGCCTGGCCATGACGGTGAATGCCGGAGCCGGCCTGAAGACGCCCGTCAACGACAAGGTAGGGCTGCGCACCGACGCGCGGTGGTTCAAGTCCCCTGGCCGCTACGGGTCGGAGCAGTTCCGCGTGGCGCAGGGCGTGTCGTTCGACCTCGGCAAACGGTAACGGGCGGCCTGGTCCATCGGCAGCTGCCGTCACGCCACGTTCCGGAAGATCCCTTTCGCGGGCCAAAACACACTAAATGCGGTCTGCAAGAAAGGTTTACCTGCACTAAATCACGTCTATTTTTGCGCCATAAATTGCTTCACAAAACCTGTCCAGTAATGTGGTTTTGCCTATATTTACAATTTGATTTGGGCTGAACGATCTCAATAAAATCGCGTCATGAATCGCGTCATGACGATCCTGAGGCGAGGTGTGGCGTCGTCGGCCTCGCTACGCGACAGCCTGGGGACGTCACCGACGACGCTGATTCGACTGATTCGTGAGGCGGGACCGGACGTGGTGCGCCTGGGACGCGCGCGTGCCACTCGTTACGGCCTGCGCCAGGCGTGGTCTGGACTCGACACGTCGCGCTTCCCCATCGTCCGTATCTCCGAGGCCGGCGCGCCCGAGCCGGCCGGTGAGTTGCTCACCCTGGCCGCGCGGCAGTCGGCCTGGCTGCCAGAAGGACGGGTGTCGGACGGACTTCCCATCGAACTGGCCGACATCAAACCGGCCGGCTTTCTTGGCCGGCACTTCGCCACCACGCATGCGGAACTGCGTCTTCCCCCGCGCCTCCAGGACTGGTCCGATCATCACATCCTGCTGGCCCTGGCCCGACGTGGCGACGACCTGCCCGGCAACCTCATTGTTGGTGACGAGTCGTTCGCACGCTGGCAGGTCAGCATCCCTGCGGCAGTCTCCCGCGACGACTACGCGGCCATTGCCGACGCGACCATCGCCGGACATCCGCCCGGCTCGTCGGCCGGCGGCGAGCGGCCCAAGTTCGGTGTCTTCGTCGACGGCCGGCATGTGCTGGTGAAGTTCGCAGGGCGTGGCACACACGGCGACAGGGCGGCGCGCCGCTGGTGCGATCTGCTCGCCCTCGAAGCGCTGGCACTGGACATCGCGGCGGACCACGGCATTCCCGTGCCGCCCACGAGAGTCATCGAGACAGCCACCCATTGCTTCCTCGAAAGCGAGCGGTTCGATCGCGTCGGCGCACGTGGACGCCGAGGCGTACTCAGCCTTGCGGCACTGCACGACAACATCGCGGATTCGTGGTCCACGGCGGCCATCGCACTCGAGGACGCGGGTATCGTCAGCGGCGAGGACGGGCGACGGCTGCGATGGCTGGACGCGTTCGGCGCGCTGATTGGCAACACCGACCGGCACCAGCACAACGTGTCGTTCCTGACGGGAGCCGTCCACCCGCAGCTCGCACCCGCTTTCGATCAGGTCCCCATGCACTATGCGCCGTCGGCCGACGGGCAAGTGCCCGCGCGGGTCTTTACCCGGCCACTGATAGACGCGAACCAGCTTGACGTGTGGGACGATGCTCGCGACGCGGCACGTGCGTTCTGGTCACGTGCCGCCAGCGACACACGCGTGGCGGAAGAACTGCGCGCCGCCTGCAAGGCAAACACGCGGCTGCTGGAAACCTGACACGGTCCGTAAAAACGGTGCCAGCGCAGGCGAAGCGTTGCGCTGACCGAGTAATCGGCCGAGCGACTCTCCCCGCACCAGTTCAGCCGTTTCCGGGCCACAATCAGGACCGCGGCGCCGCGCCGCCAGGCACCGATGATCACCTACGACCCGCGCAACTGGATTGCCGCCCTGGCACTCCACCGCTCCGATACGTTTCGCAAGCTGCTGCCCATCCTCGTGCTGGTGGGGTTGTTCACCTGGGCGGTGGGTTATATCGAGGTCCAGTACCTCCGCCTGTCGAGCCGCGACCTCGTCAGCAATCTGCCCGTCGCCCACAGCCTGATGGGGTTTGCCATCAGCATGCTGCTGGTGTTCCGCACCAACACGGCCTACGACCGCTGGTGGGAGGCGCGGCGGCTGTGGGGACAGCTCGTCAACGTCAGCCGCAACGTTGCCATCAAGCTCGAGACCATCCTGCCGCCGGATCACCGTGCTGATCGTGCGGAGTTTGCGCGCCTCATCGCGGCATTTGCCCGCGCGCTGCAGGCGCACCTGCGCTCCGAGAAGACACGTCTGGCGCTGGACGCCCGGGAACACCCCGAGCTGAAGGACGTCGACCCCAACGGACACGTGCCCGCGCAAATTGCCACGCTGATGCACGCGCGGCTGCACGGCACCTACCGCGCCGGCTGCATCTCGGGCGATCAGCTCATTGGCCTG
>CAZZGM010000345.1:0-3970 GCA_964653955.1 uncultured Bifidobacteriaceae bacterium
GGTGCGGTCGACCACCCCGCCGGCCATGGCCACCAGGCTCAGCAACAGGACGAGCAGTGCGGACAGACGCAGCCGCCCGTCGCGCACCAGGGCCAGGGCGTCCTTCCGGGCAACGAGCCACGCCTGCCCCATCTAATCCCTCAGTTCACTTCTATGGCGCATTGCGGCGGGTTCTCAATCAGCAATGATCTGCCCGACATCGGCGTTGTTCGAGCCAGGCCGCGCCGTTGGCGCCGTCCACCCAAGTGAGCGTGCAGGATCATCCCCTCAGTTCACTTCTATGGCGCATTGCGGCGGGTTCTCGATCAGCAGCGATCAACCTGACACCGACGTGGTTCGAACCATGTCGCGCCGTTGGCGCAGCCACTCTCGCGCGAGATCCGGACCTAGCGCAGCTGCTGATCCGCGGCAGCCGCCGCGTACTGCACTTCCTTGGCCTTCAGCGGCTCCTCGCCATCGCCCACGTTGGCGACGATGCGAAGGCCGGCTTTCAGGTCCGCGAACCTTCCGCTCTCCTTGCCTTTCAGGAGCTTCGTGGCGTCGGTCACCTCGAAGGTGAGTTCCTTGCCGTCGGTCGTTTTCAGCGTGACGAACGAGCCGTCGACGACGGCGATGGTGCCCATCACCTTGTGGTCGTGGCCCGGGTGCGCAGCGGCAAGCGCCGGCAGCGCGAGGGCGGCCAGCGCGGTCATCAAAACACGTCGAGTCATGGTGGAAAATCCCCGTCCTATCGCACGGTAAACACGAGCGTGGCCGCATAGACGTCGCGCGTGGCGAAATCCGGATGCCGCGAATCCACGCCGTGTTCGGTACCGAGAATGAACAGGCCCGTACGGCCGAGCGTCACGCGGGCAATGCCGGACGCGTTGGTCTGCACATCCTCCGGCGCATCCGTCTCGTTGTCCGGATACACATACACGGTCGCCTCGGCCAGCGGCTTGCCATCGAACTGTACTTCGACATCGAGCGACGCGCCACTGCCGAGGCTCAACGGATTCTGCCGCGGGACGAGTTCGAGACGATGGCCCACGACACGATCGAATCCGGGACCGGGCGTGCCGACGGCGGCCAGAGCCTTGCCGAACTTGATGTTGTGCGTGGCGGTCTTGGCGGTGGGATATTCCGCGCGCGTGGTGTTCACCTGGCGGCCATCGTCGGTCCGCAGAAAAAACCCGTTGTCGTAAAACACGCTGAACACCCACGTCCCCGCGGCCGTGGCGTCGGTCACGGGCGAGGTGACGAGCGACAACCCGTCGGCACGAAGACGGCCGGCCAGCGACCGGCGCTGTCCGTCCGGCGCCCACGCGTCCAGCGTGACGAGCTTGCCCGCCGCCGTCTCCTGATAGTCGCCGGGATGGCCGTAGCGAACCTGAAGGCGGAGACCATCGCTGCCGACGGTGGGAAACACGGCAATATCGTGGGCGGAGAGGCCTGCGGCCAGGCCGGCCACGATGACGGCCGCGGCCGTCCAGCCGGTACGGGTTCGAATCACGGACGTGTCGACAGCAGGCAGCACGGAACCTCCATGGGGTGAAAAGTACGAACCGTATCGTAGCACCTCCCGCCGGGCCAGCCACACGGCACGTCGCATGGTACCAACTGCGGGCCAATCGGCACCGAGCGCCAACACGCCACGCCCGTGAACCGAGGGGCTAATCGGCCGCCGGGGCCGCGCCGATAAGGGCGGAAGACACCGATAGAGGCTGGAAAGGCACTGGAAGATCGATGACTTTGGCCGTTCGTACGCTTGCCATCCTGCTGCTGACCGCCGCCGTCCATCCGGCCGCGGCCATGGCGCAATCCGGAGGCCGCCTCACCGGCCGGGTCACCGACGGATCGGGCGGCGCGCTTCCGGGCGTGACCGTCAGCGTGGCGTCACCGCGCCTGCGCCAGCCCGTCGTGGTCACCACGGACGAAGTCGGACAGTACCAGACGCCGGTGCTGACCCCGGGCGCCTATACGGTGACGTTCGAATTGCCCGGCTTCGAGTCGCGCACCAATCCCACCGTGTTGCTCCAGGCGGGCGAGGTGTTCATCCTCGATCGCCAACTCGGCCTGGCGTCGCTGGCCGAAACCGTCACCGTCACCGGCGAAGAGCCCAAGGCCCCGCCGATGCTGCCGCTGACGCCGTTGCGGACCACGCCAAAGATCACGCCCGTGCCGAGGCCGCTGCTGGCGTCGGTGTGTGGTCCACAGATTGCGGATGAGGTGGACGTGGTGGTCGGGCACATCGTGGCGCATCGCGACGATCCGAAGCGTGCGCTGTATGGTCCCGGCGACGTGCTGCTGCTCGATGTCGGTGCCGACATGGGCATGACCGTCGGCCAGAACTTCATCGTCCGGCGGCGTTTCCGGTACGGCGACAAAGGGGCGCCGCCCAAGCTGGCCACCTACGGTGGCCAGTCGGCCGCGGTGGTGCAGGTGGTAGGCACCACGCCGGAAACAGCCGTGGTGGCGGTGGTGTACGCGTGTGGGGAATTCGAAGCGGGCGATGCCATCGCGCCGTTCGATCCCATGCCCGTGGTGACGGCTGACGCCCTGGGAGAACCGGAGTTCGACGACCCGGCTCACATCGTGTTCGGCGAACTCGGGCGGGTCACGGCAAGTTCGAACCAGCTGATGGTGATCGACCGCGGCGCCGAACAGGATGTGTCCCGCGGCCAGCGCGTGACGGTGTTTCGCCGATCGGTGCCTGGCGGCCCCGTGGTGTCCATTGGCGATGGCCTGGTCGTGGCCGTGCGCCCACAGTCGGCCACCATCCGCCTCGACCGCGTGACCGACGCCATCGAAGCCGGCGCGCTCGTCGCGCTGCACCGCTGAGCGCTTCGGCGTACGCTACTGCCAGCTTCCGTAGAGCGGATTGGGCACCAGAAAAAACTTCACGCCGAAATCGGTGAACGCCGACTCCCCCTGATCCCGGGCGGCCTGATTGAGCCCGGGAAAATCCAGGATGTTGTCGCCAATGTAGGCCACCACTTCGAGTGGCCCCTCGCCAGCTGGTGATTCACCACGCGCCACGGCCGTAAACCGCGGATTCTTGTCGGATGGGCCGCGCGCGGGCCGGCACAACATGGCGTCGTACACGAGTTCGTGGCGGCGGAACACCGACGCCGTATCTTCACATTCCGACTGCAGGCGGTTGGTGACAATGGCAATACGTCCGCCCAGCTCACGCACGCGTCTGAGGAACGCCGCCGCGCCCGGCAGTGGCACGGCCTCGCGCCGGCGCACCCACAGGTTCCAGCTGTCGGCGCTGAAGCCCATGCCCAACCGCGCGCGCTCCAACTGATACTCGAGGTTGCTGATGACGGTTTCGTCGGCATCCAGAATCACGGCCCAGCTTCCAGCGCTTCGTGTGGCGGCCGCGGCTTCCACGTGCGCGGTCGCGGAGCGATAGACCTGCACCACCGCCGCGCGATATTCCGCGGCGTCGCGCACCCACCTGATGTTGTCGGCATCCGCCTCGCGGCCGGCTCCCGGCGGCAACGGCGGTGGCGTGGGCGCATCCAGCGCCGGCAGAGGCGGCATGGCCGACTGGCAGCCCGCCAGCAGGATAAAAATCGGCAACAGCATCACGCGTCGAAACATGCGCCGCATTTTACGCCTCCGGCGAGCGTCAGGCGTATCGGACGCAATGGCGCGCGAATCTTCACCGGCCGTCCGGCGTCTTATCTATCAAGAGGCCTCGTATGGTTCCGTGGGGACACGGTCCATTCCGCTGGAAGCCCGCCGAGGGCGACTGGCTGGCGTGGGCCACCGCCGGGCCGCTGGCCCGGTCGCTGACGGTAGCCTCGGACTCGGCGCGCCGAAAGGTCAGGCGGACGAGCCGGTGGCTGGTGTTCGGTCCGCCCCGCCTGATTGTGGCCCTCGCCGCAACGGTGGCTGCTGTTGTTGTGGTCGAGGTGCACACGTCGTGGCTGCAGGCGCGCGTACTGGCGCTTGCCGAACTTGTCCTCCGGCGTCTCCAGAA
>CAZZGM010000346.1:0-3962 GCA_964653955.1 uncultured Bifidobacteriaceae bacterium
CCTTGAGCGCGTCGAGGTTGCGCACCGGACGAACGTCGATCTGGCTGCCCGGGAGGAACGCGCGGACGCCGATGTCCACCGCCAGCCCGCCCTTGATCCGTTCGACGACGCGACCGATCACGACCTTGCGTTCCGCAAAGGCGCGCTCGACCTCGTCCCAGATCTTCATCTTCTCGGCCTTCTCGCGCGACAGCACGATGTGGCCGTCGCGGTCTTCCGTGCGCTCGAGCAGCACGTCGACGACGTCGCCTTCGCGAACGATCACCTGGCCGGTTTCATCGAGGAACTCGTCGACGGAGATCACACCCTCCGACTTGTAGCCCACGTCGATGACGACTTCGTTGGCAGTGACTTTCAGTACGGTGCCCTTGACGACTTCTCCTTCCGCGATATTCCGGAAGCTGTTATCGTAAAGGTCGAGCAGGCGGGCAAACTCTTCCGGGTTGATCGACTCGTCGTCTTTCACCCAGAGGGGGGTGGTTTTGGGAGCCTGCCGCCCCACGGCCGGAGCCGTCGGGGTGGTAGCGCCCTGCGGCTCGGTGGCCGGGTTGTGCTCGTCTTGCGAAATTGCCATTGCGGTGCGCGTCCTCCTGACTTGCAGATTTGCCGGTCTTCTTTGAGCAGGGGCCGGCGCCCCGCGTAACCAACAGAAGTTACGTTACTTAAGCGCAAACTGTCAAGACGTCGAAAGGAACCGCTATGGCCAAGAGGAAGGCCGCCCGGCCGACAGCGACGCGGGCGAGAAAGACTGCGAAGACAGCCGTCCGGACGGTCAAGCGGGCCGCCAGCGGCGCCCGCCGAGCCGCGACCCGAGCCGTGAAGCAGGCGCGTTCCACGGCCAGCCGCAAGGTGGCTGCCGCCAAGGCGACGGCGTCCCGGCTCGTCAAGAAGGCCGGCAAGGCCGCAGCCGCCAGAAAAGCCCAGGCCGCCAAGGCGCTCAAGAAGGCCAAAGGTCGCGCCGCCAAGGCCGCCAGCCAGGCACGAAAGGTGGCCGCCAAGACCACGGCCCGGGTGCCCGCCGCCCGCCCCAGGCAGACCAGCGCTCGCGCCAAGACCAAAAACGCAAAGACCAGGAAAAAGGCGGCAAAGCCAGCCCCGAAGGCCAGGACCACCAAAGCCAGCGCGAAAAAGGCTCCAGCCGGCGCCCGCAAGGCCGCTGCCAGGAACGCCACCGGACCAAAGGCCAAGGTCGCGGCGAAGGCCGTCGCGAAGCCAGCCGCCAAGGCGCCGAACAAACCCGCTGCCTCAGCAAAAAAGGCTGCGGCTCCCGCGGCCAGCGCGACGCCCGCCCGCAAGGCGCACATCGACCGGCCGCGCCGCACGGTGGCCGACGTCCACGGCGTCCCTTCGAGCCTCGACATGGGCGGCTCCTCGTCGGCCGCCCGCACCGGCCGCGCCGAAATCGAGGAGAAGCTTCACCTGCATACGTCCACCAGCCCCGTGCTCACGGCCGGCGACGTGGACGCGGACTGGGCCTCCGCCGAATCGGTCGGCGACGAAGCCCCCGGCGGCGACAACCCCACGCCGGATCAGGATGTGGTCGAAGAAATCGGCCGGGCGCTGGGCGTCGAATATGACGATGACGAGGAGTTGCAGGGGGGCGATGAGATTGCCGCCCGCGACCGGCACCGATGGGAACTCGACCCGGAGTCGTCAGAAGACTTCGAAGACCGCTGAGCCACACGCGCGTCGATGACCGGCAAGGGATGGGCCAATGCCCGTCAGTTGCCGGTCGCCGACAGGCGTGCTTCCACCAGTTCCTTCACCCGCCCGAACACGGCCTCCGCGTCCAGCGCGGTGGTGTCCACATACACGGCATCGGCCGCCATCTGCAGCGGCGCCACGCTTCTGGTGGTATCGCTTTCGTCACGCGCGGCCATCGCCCGCTGCACCTGCGCGACACCAGCCTGCTGCCCCCCGGTGTGCGCCTCGTCCGACGCGCGGCGGCGCGCCCGCTCCTCCACCGACGCATCGAGGTAAAGCTTCACGTGCGCGTCGGGAAACACCACCGTACCGATGTCGCGGCCTTCCATCACCACACCGCCGGCCACGCCAAGCGCACGCTGCCGCTGCACCAGCACCTCGCGGACCTGCACCAGACGCGCCACACGGGCCGCGGCCTGGTCCATCTGCGGCGTGCGGATGTCGCGGGTCACATCGTGACCATCTATCCACACCGCGCCATCGTCCTGCGCGAGATCGGCGCGAGTCGCCAGCGCAGACACCTGTGCGTCGTTGTCGAGATCCAGACCTTCCTGCAGCGCCTTCCACGCCACGGCGCGGTACATGGCACCCGTGTCCACGTGGCGATAGCCGAGGTGCCGGGCGAGCCGGCGGGCCAGCGTGCCCTTACCGGCGCCTGAAGGACCATCAATGGCGATGATGAGCGGAGTCACGAGCCGGTCAGTGTACCATTGCCCGGTGGTTCGCCTCTTCCGCTGGCTGCTGGGCCTTGCCGTGCTGGCCGCCGCCGGAGCCGCGGCGGCGCTGCCCACGCTCGACGCCGCAGCCTTCATCGTGCGCGCCGCCGACGTCCCCGGCATGCCGGGGAAGCTGGCCGACTGGCGCAGCGCGGGCATCGGGGCCACCACCGACTTCGACATCCCGACGCGGCACGGCAATGTGCCTGCCCGCATCTATCGCCCCGCCTCGGCGTTCAGCCGGGCCGTCGTGCTCGTCCCCGGTGTCCATCGCGACGGCATCGACGAGCATCGTCTCGTGGCACTGGCGCGCGACGTTGCCGAGTCGGGGTTCGCCGCGGTGACGGTGGCCGCCCCCGACCTGCAGCGCTTCCGCATCACGCCCGAGGTGACCGACGTCATCGAAGACGCCATCGCCTGGGCGGCGGCCCAGACAGAACTCGCGCCCGATCGGCGCGTGGGCGTGATTGGCATCAGCTTCTCGGGGGGACTCGGCGTCGTCGCGGCCGCACGGCCATCCATCCGCAGCCACGTCGCGTTCGTGGTGTCGTTTGGCGGGCATGGCGATCTCTGGCGCGTGCTCCACTACCTCACCACTGGCGAAGTGGTGGGCTGGCCGGCAAGCGCGCGCGAGAACCGTGTCGTCACAGGTGACGAGGTGCAGATTCACCAGCCACACGACTACGGCCTGGCGGTGGTGCTGTTAACGGTCGCCACCGACGTGGTGCCGCCGGAGCAAGTCGCGCCGCTCACGGCCGGCATCGAACGGTTCCTGCTGGCTTCCTCACTGGCGCTCACCGACGAGGCACGGGCCGCCGCGGAGTTCGCGGCCGCGCGCGACGACGAAGCGCAGCTGGCGGAACCGGCCAGGACGTTGCTGGGCCATGTCAACGACCGGGACGTCGCACGTCTCGGTCCGAAGCTGGCATCCGCCGTGGATCGTTATCGCGATCATCCCGGCATGGCCGCCCTGTCGGCCGAACGTGCACCGGCACCGCCAGCGGCGCCGGTCTACCTCCTGCATGGCGCCGACGACAACGTGATCCCATCCGCCGAGACGGTCCTGCTGGGCACCTATCTCGACGGAAAGGCACCGGTCCGCGGACTGCTGAGCGGACTCATCACTCACGCGGAAATGAACCGCGCCCCCACCGCCAGCGACATGTGGCGGCTGGCTTCGTTCTGGAGACACGTCCTTGCCCACTAGACCTGCCCCGCGACGCCCTCGTCAACGCCGTCCGGCGCCGGCCCCGTCGGACGCCGACGGCATTCGCCTGCAGAAAATCCTGTCCACGGCCGGTGTGGCGTCCAGGCGCGCCTCGGAACAGCTCATCATCGAAGGCCGTGTCACGGTCAACGGCAGCGTCGTTCGCGAACTTGGCAGCCGGGCCAATCCGGACGACGACATCCGCGTGGACGGCCGGCGCATCCAGGCCGGCCGCGAAGCGCGCTACATCCTGCTCTACAAACCGAAGGGCTACGTGACCACACGGCACGATCCCGAAGGACGCCCCACGGTGCTGGAACTGCTGGGACCGCGCA
>CAZZGM010000347.1:0-2352 GCA_964653955.1 uncultured Bifidobacteriaceae bacterium
TGGAGGCACGCGCGTGACGTTTGCGCAGGCCGGCGACCTGCCCGTGCAACGTTTCGGTTTGCCCGTGCGGAACGTGGTGGCGGGTCTTTCCTCGAAGGAGTTCTGGTGCCCCGGCTCGACGCTGCGCGTACGTTTCGACAATACCAATCCGCTGGCGTTCGGCATGCCGGACGAAGGCCTCGCGCTGTTCATGCAGGGCAGCCAGGTGTACGAGGTGACGTCGACGGATCGCAGCCACGACGTCGAGGTCCTGGCCACCTACGCCGACCGGGACATCCTCCAGAGTGGCTGGCTGCTGGGCGAGCAGGTGATTGCCAAGAAAGCCGCAGCGGTTTCGGTGAAGCACGGCAAGGGCCGCGTGGTGCTGCTTGGCTTCCGCCCGCAGAATCGCAACCAGACGCACGGCACGTTCAAGATGGTGTTCAACGCGCTGCTCGATGGCCCGGCGGTTTCGTCACCGGCCACGACGAACGCCCCGCGCCAGTAACGCGGAGACCGCGTCACCTGTCCCCGCACGCTCGCGGCCCCGGGAGGGGGCCGCGAGCCATCACTCTCACCGCACGGTCTACGGCGTGAAGTTCACCGCGATATTGACGATGACCGGAACGGGAACACCCTTGACGAGCGTCGGCCGGTATTCCCATTGCCGTACCGCATCGAGCGCGGCCTGATCCAGCGCTGGCACGGAACGCACCACCGTGGCATTGGCCACCTTGCCGTCGGGTGCAATCGTTGCTTCGATTTGCACCGTGCCGCCAATGCGCGCGGACTTCGCCACGGGCGGATATTCGGGCGGCACGTCCTTCACCTTCACCGGGTTCCTGATGGCACCGCCGACACGAACGGCCGTGGACATCAGCTTGGCCCGCTCTTCGGCCTCCGCCCTGGCTTTTGCGGCAGCGGCTTCGGCACGTTCACGCGCCGCCGTCGCGTCTGCGGCGGCTCTGTCTCCCGCTTCGCGCGCGGACTCGGCAAGCAGGCGCGTGCGGTCGTACGACTTCATCCACTTGCTGTCCTGGGTCGAGATTTCGGCCTCGAGTTCCACCATGGCGTCCTGCGCCGCCTTGAAGGAGTCCTCGGCGTATTGACTGCCACTGGCAGCTGCGTTGGCCAGCGAGGCGCGAGCCGCGTCGATTTCGGTCGTGGGACGTGTGTCGCATCCCGCGGCCACCACTGCGAAAACGAGGATGATGCCGAACGGCGTCTTGACACCCATGATGTGTCTCCCTCCTGTCGAGCTTGAAAACAGCTCACCTGGAAGGAACATGTGCAATGGTGCTGCCATCCTTGACGAACGGATGACTCCAGCGCGTTACCGGTAACAGGCACGACATTACCCAAGCCTGGTGCATACGGTTCCACCACATCCGGTGTGTGGCCACGTTTGGCGAGGAATGCCGGTGCCGCGGAGCGCCTTCGGAGTTACAGGGAGGCGTCCCCGTGATCCAGCGATGCCAGCAGCGTGCCCAACGTCGTGTCGAGTCCGGCCGGCACCGTCCGCAGATCCAGCACGACCCGGTCGCGGCTGATCCGCGTGATGACCGGTGGCGTCAGGTGGCGCAAGCGTGCGTCGAGCGCCGTGGCGGTCAGGCCGGCGCGTTCGATGGCCAGCAGCATGGTCGGCACGGCCACACCGGGAGCGCTGCCTCCACCAATGGCCGATTCACCAGCCACGAGCGATGTGGTCCATGCGGGCGCTTCCAGGCGTGCCGCCAGCGTACGTGCCCGTTCGGCAATGTCATCGACGCCTGCCGCCATCATCTGCTGCACGGGGATGGTGCCGGCCGCCCGTTCGGCCACGTATTCGAGCAGCGTGGCTTCGAGTGCCGCGTAGGTGAGCTTGCCTGCACGAAACGCGCGCATCAGCGGATGCGTGCGGACGCGATCCACCAGCGTGCGCCGGCCGGCAATGATGCCGGCCTGTGGTCCGCCGAGCAGCTTGTCGCCGCTGAAGCACACCAGGTCCACGCCGGCAGCCAGCGACTCGCGCACGGAGGGCTCGCCGGCGGGACCACGATCGAGGTTACCGCTGCCCGAGTCCTCGATCACGGGAATGCCGAGTTCGCGGCCCGTGGCCACCAGCGCCGCCAGTGACGGACGTTCGGTGAAACCTTCGATGCGGAAGTTCGACGGGTGCACGCGCAGGATGAGCGCCGTGCGTGGACCGGCGGCGGCGCGATAGTCGGCTACACGCGTCCGGTTCGTCGTGCCAACCTCGCGCAACATGGCCCCCGACTGCGCCATGACATCGGGGACGCGGAAACCGCCGCCGATTTCCACCAGCTCGCCGCGCGAGATGATCACCTCACGGCCGCTGGCCAATGCGGCCACGCTGCTGCTGCTGGCCGCATT
>CAZZGM010000347.1:2362-3957 GCA_964653955.1 uncultured Bifidobacteriaceae bacterium
GCCAGCAGCATCAGCGTGGCCGCGGCGTTGTTGTTCACCACGACGGCGGCTTCGGCGCCGGTGAGACGCGTGATGAGCCCTTCGGCGTGCACCGTTCGTGATCCGCGTGTGCCCTGCGCGAGATCGTATTCGAGATTGGTGTAGCCGCCGGCGGTGGCGCGGATGCGCTCGATGGCCGCGGCGGCCAGCGGTGCCCGCCCGAGGTTGGTGTGGATGATGACGCCGGTGGCGTTGATGACCTGGCGAAGCGAACCCGCGAACAGGTGTTCGAGGCGCGCGGCGGCGTCTGCTTCGATGGCCGCGCCGGGATCCGCGGGCAGGGGAGTGGACGAAACCGCCAGCATGGCGTGCCGGAGCGCATCGGCGGAGGCGCGTAATGCATCGCGTGTGGCGCCGGGGCCGAACGCGGCCTCGAGCGCGGCCACGCCCGGACGTTTCAGGAGCTGGTCGATGGCGGGCAGATCGCGCGGCGACGGCATGGCCCGCGATCGTATCGCTGACCGGTGTCCCTTCCCAAGGGCGCGGACCAGCGAAGGGGCGGCCTCTCCCGCAAGCGTCACGAACCTGCTAGGATCGGATGTTCCATGTCACGCACCACACGCCCGCTGGAGCGTTTCTGGCCCTACGTCGAGAAGCCCGAGGAGCCGACGGCCGACGAACTCGCGGCACTGGACCCGGACCTGTATGCCGCGCTGTTCGGCCCGCGCGACCTGCCGTTTTCCATCACGGTCGTCTTCGGACCCTTTGAGGGCGACGCCTACGAGCGGGCCGTTGGTTTGGCGAAGAACGCGGCCGAGTACCATGTGCTGGGCGAGGGCGCACAGGTGCGGCACCGCGCGCGATTTTTTCCGGGCGACGCGCTTCGCCTGCGCGACCTGTTCGAGGTGGTCGGACCGCAGCCCACGTGCGAAGTCCTCGTCGACGATCGACCCATTCCGTACGCGCGGGAGTTGTGGCTGCCGCTCGTGTGGTTCCTCCTGCTGCCCTGATTCATGGCGCCCCGTTCCGACTTCGAACGCGAACTGCAGGTGCTGGAGGCAGAGCTCAAGCGGCTCGAGGCCGAGTACAACATGTTTTTTGCCGGGCGGCTGCCGCGCCTGCCCTGGGATCAGCGGACGCGCGTCGACGCGATGATGAAGCGGTTCGACCGGATGCACATCCAGAACACCGGCGATCGGTTCCGCTTCCAGACCATCCAGTCGCGCTGGGCTTCGTTCACCGAGTTGTGGGAGCGGCAGCTCAAGGCGCAGGAAACCGGCCGCCGCCCCGGCCAGCGGTCAGCGCCCGTGCCGATGGCGCCCCCTCCGCCACCCGCACCGCCGCCACCGGCGGCGCCGCCCGGACACGCTTCGTCACGCGACCGCGTCGTGGCGGTGCAGACCGTGTCCGACCCGCGGGCGCAGGAGGATCGCGTGCAGGTGATTTACGAGCAGTTGATGCAGGCGCGCAAGGACGCGGGCGAGAAGCCCATCGAGTATGCGCGGTTCAACGAACTGGTGCGCGCGCAGGTGCGGAAGCTGGGGGGCGACGGACGCGAGGTGGCGTTCCGCGTGGCCCTCAAGGATGGGAAGGTGATGTTGTCGGCGAAAGCCGTG
>CAZZGM010000348.1:0-658 GCA_964653955.1 uncultured Bifidobacteriaceae bacterium
AAAGGCCAACGACGTCAAGCCGGCCCTGTTCAGCGCCAACTCCGAAGGCGCCTGCCCCACCTGCAACGGTGCCGGCGTCATCTATACCGACCTGGCCATGATGGCCGGCGTGACGACGGTTTGCGAGGACTGTGAGGGGCGGCGGTTCCAGGCATCGGTACTGAATTACCGGCTTGGTGGGAAGGTCCCGGCCAAGGTGAGCCCTTCGACTGCGCTCAGGGCAAGCGGGTTGAACATTGCCGAGGTGCTCGACTTGTCGGTAGAAGAAGCCGTCGACTTTTTCGGCCCTGGCCCGTCCACTGACGGCGGTGCGCTTCGTGCTGGCGGCGGAGCATCGACCGCGCGCAATGCTGGCGCACACGTACCGGCCGCGCATGCCATCCTGCAGCGCATGGCCGATGTGGGACTCGGCTATCTGCGGCTGGGACAGCCACTGACCACGCTGTCGGGTGGCGAACGTCAGCGGCTCAAGCTCGCGACGTACATGGGCGAAGAGGGTGGCGTCTATGTACTGGACGAACCGACGACCGGACTGCACCTGGCCGATCTCCGGCAACTGCTCGGGCTGCTCGATCGGCTGGTGGACGCGGGCAAGTCGGTCATTGTCATCGAGCACCACCAGGCCGTGATGGCGCACGCCGACTGGATCATCGACATC
>CAZZGM010000348.1:668-3944 GCA_964653955.1 uncultured Bifidobacteriaceae bacterium
GCTCGCCGGCCGATCTCGTGAAGGCGAAGTCAACGCTGACGGGCCGCCACTTGTCAAATAGTCTTTGCTAAAGGGGTACAATCACAGGTTCATGACGTCGGTATGGTGGTAGTCACAGGCGCGGCCGGGTTCATTGGCGCTGGCTGTGTGCGCGCCCTTCGTTCGCGAGATTTCCCCGTCGTATCGGTGGACCGGCTCGAGTACTTCGGCACGCGCCCGGAACACGCGGGCATCGACTTCGGCGAGCGTGTCGACGCCGATGTCATTGGCGAATGGCTCGACGGCCACGGTCCGGTACGGGCCATCGTCCATCTGGGTGCCTGCACCGATACACGCGAGACCAACCGCGCCTATCTCGATCGCGTCAATCTCGGGGCGTCCCAGCAGCTCTGGAGCTACGCCACGCGCGCTGGCGTTCCGTTCATCTATGCCAGCAGTGCGGCCACCTACGGAGACGGCACCGGCGGTTACGACGATGACGAGGGGTTGATTCCGCATTTGCGTCCACTCAATCCCTATGGCGAGTCGAAGCAGCAGTTCGACATGTGGGCGCTGGCACAGGAACGCACCGGCGCGCATCCGCCGGCCTGGACGGGGTTGAAGTTCTTCAACGTCTATGGCTTTGGCGAGCGGCACAAGGGAGGCATGGCGAGCATCGTGCTGCACGCCTTCGATCAGATCGGCACCACCGGCCGTGTTCGCCTCTTCAGGAGCCATCGACCCGACATCGCTGACGGTCATCAGGCCCGCGATTTCGTCTTCATCGACGATGTCGTCGAGACGATTGTGGCGTTGGTAGAACGTCCGCTGGCGCGTGGCATCTTCAACCTGGGCAGCGGCCAGGCGCGCACGTTTGCCGACGCGGTACATGCCGTGTTCACGGCGCTCGGCCGGCCGGCCGAGATCGAGTTCATCGACACACCGGCCGACCTGCGGCAGCAGTATCAATACTTCACGGAAGCGACGATGACGCGCCTGCGTGAGGCCGGATACGCGCGTGTGCCGACGGTTCTCGAAACCGGTGTTGAACGCTACGTGCGGGCGCTCGTCGAGGCTGCACGCGCGTGAGCACACAGACTCCACCGGCCGGACACGACACGCGCGTGGCAGGTTGGGGTGGCATGGCGGTGACCGGCCGGGAGGTGCGGTCGGAAGACCTGCCAACCCTGACCGAGGACGTCTCGCTTACGCGCGGCCTGGCGCGATCGTACGGCGATTCGTCGCTGCCGCCGCCCGGCCAACCCGTCGTGGCGAGCACCGTGCTGGCCGATCGCCTGCTGGCGTTCGACCCCTCGACCGGTTGCCTGTGCGCGGAAGCCGGCTACTCGCTGCGTGAGTTGTATCGGACGTTTCTCCCGCGCGGCTGGTTCACGCCGGTCACCCCTGGCACGCAGTTCGTGACGCTGGGCGGGATGGTCGCGGCCGATGTCCATGGCAAGAACCATCACGTGGCAGGAACCATCGGCCGGCACGTCCAGGCGTTGACGCTTCGTGTCGGCACGGGCGAAGTCATCACGTGTTCGCGCGATGTCGAGCCCGACCTGTTCCGCGCCACGCTCGGTGGCATGGGCCTGACCGGCCACATCCTCGAAGTGGAGTTGAAGCTGGCCCGTGTTCCGTCGCCCTGGATTTATGGCGTGCGGCGGCGAATCGGAGGCATCGACGAGTTTCTGGTCGCGCTGAAACAAGCCGCGGCCGAGTGGCCGTTTTCCGTGGGGTGGATCGACTGTCTTTCGCGCGGGCGTCAGATGGGGCGCGGCGTCTTGATTGCCGGCCGGTGGGCCACGCCGGAAGAGGCGCCCAGGCGCCTGCCGCGCCATCTGCCACCAATCACGGTGCCGTTCGTGTGTCCGGACTGGGTCATGGGCCGCACGGTCGGCCGTCTGGCCAATGCCGCGATCTTCCGCGTGCATCGAACGCACCGGAAGGCCGGCATCCTGCATCCGGAGTCGTTCTTCTATCCGCTCGACGCACTCGGACAGTGGAATCGTCTGTATGGCCGGAACGGTTTTACGCAGTACCAATGTGTCCTGCCGGAGTCGGGTGGTACGCAGGCCGTCCGCGAACTCATGGAACGTCTCAGCCGGCTGGGGGGCGCGTCCTTTCTCTGCGTGATCAAGGACTGCGGCGACGAAGGCGAGGGCGTGCTGTCGTTTCCCCGCCGCGGGGTGTCGATTGCGCTCGACCTGCCGATTCGCGAGAATTCGCAGTCGATTGTCGACGCACTGAACGCGTTCGTGATTGAGGCCGGCGGCCGCATCTACCTGGCCAAGGATCGGTTCACGCGGGCGGAGGACTTCAGACGAATGGAGCCACGATTGACGGCGTTCGAGACGATTCGGCACCGGTGGGATCCGGACGGGCGTATTCGCAGTGCCCAGTCCGTGCGCCTGTTCGGAGACCGTCCATGACCGTTGTCATTCTTGGTGCAACCAGGGGAATTGGCCGGGCAGTGGCTCGCCGGCTGGCGGCGCGTGGCGATCGGCTGTGCCTGCTGGGGCGCGACCGCGAGGAACTCGAGCGCAGCGCGCGCGACCTCGAGATTCGCGCCGGCGATGCCGGTCAGCAGGTGACGGTGGCGTATTGCGACCTGGCCGATCCGTCGAGTTTCGCGCCGGCACTCGAGGCTGCCTCGGCGGCGCTCGGGCGCGTGGACACAGTCGTGGTCACGGCAGCCGACTTCGCTACACAGCCGGCGCTCGAGGCCGACCGCGAACGCCTGTTGCGGCTGCTGACGGTGAACTTTTCGAACACGGTGCTCTTCTGCGAGGATGCGCGCCAGCGCCTGCTGGCACAGGGCGGCACGCTGTGCGTGGTCAGTTCCGTGGCGGGTGATCGCGGTCGATCCCCGGTGGTGTTGTACGGCGCGGCCAAGGCGGGACTGTCACATTACCTCGAAGGGCTCGATCACCGGTTCCGCACCCATGGCTTGAAGGTCGTGTGCGTCAAGCCGGGCTTCGTGAAGACCTCGATGACCGCGGACCTGAAGCCGCCGCCCTTCGCGGGAGAGCCAGATGCGGTCGCGCACGACATCGTGCGCGCGATCGATCGCGGTGTTCCGGTGATCTACACACCTCGCATCTGGTCACTGGTAATGATGGTGGTCCGGTGGCTGCCGCGGGCGGTGATGAGGCGGAGCGGGTTCTAACGGGCCTCCGGCACCAGCCGGGACCGCGCGCAAATGTTCGTTGTGGCGGCCTCGTATAAAATCGGGGCCGCATTCGTTGGTGGTGGAGTCCACCTGAACCGCCGACCCGGCCGGACGGCCAATGACTC
>CAZZGM010000349.1:0-2254 GCA_964653955.1 uncultured Bifidobacteriaceae bacterium
CCAGCTCTGCCCAGGCCAGGTCTTCGCCCCGCTCGCCCAATCGCATCCGCGCCAGTGTCATGGTGCACGCCGCTGCACCGCGCGTGCCAGCAGCCGACCGAGGCCTACCGCCGCTTCCAGCGCGTACCCTGCGCGGAGTCCTCGAAGATGATGCCGCGCGCCGCCATCTCGTCGCGAATACGGTCGGCTTCCGCAAAATTGCGGGCGCGCCGTGCCGCCTGACGGGCCTCGACGGCCGCGTCGATCTCGGCCACCGGCATTGGCGGCTCGGCGTCTTCGGCGCGCCGCAGACTGATGACACCGAGCACCTGGTCGAAGTGCTCGAACGTGGCGCGAAGCATGGCCACGTCCGGCACGCCAATCTGCTGCTGATCGATCGCGGTGTTCACGGCGCGGACCAGATCGAACATGGCCGCCAGGCCGGCCGCCGTATTGAGGTCGTCGGACAACGCCGCGTCGAAGGCCGCGCGCGCCGCCGCTGCCGCCTGCTCCATTTCCGGATGCGACTCGCCAGCGGTCACGGTATCGAGGCGGTTCAGGCAATCGGTCAGCCGGCGAAGCGCTTCTTCCGCCTGCTGCATGCCCACCCAGGTGAAGTTGAGCTGCTTGCGATAGTGCGCCGACAGCAGCAGATACCGCAGCGCCGAGACGCGGAAGCCGCGCTCGGTGATGTCGCTCAGCGTGTAGACGTTGCCAACCGATTTCGACATTTTCTGGTCGTCCACCAGCAGGTGCTCGGTGTGAATCCAGAAACGCGAGAACGGCTTGCCCGTGGCGCCTTCACTCTGCGCGATTTCGTTTTCGTGATGCGGGAACACGAGGTCGATGCCGCCGGTGTGAATGTCGATGGGCGCCTCGCCCAGCAGCCGCAATGCCATGGCCGAACATTCGATGTGCCAGCCGGGCCGGCCCGGCCCGACGCCACAATCCCACGTCGGCTCCCCCGGCCTGGTGGCCTTCCACAGGACGAAGTCGCGCGCGTCTTCCTTGGTGTAGGTATCGGCATCCACACGCGCACCCGCCTGGATGCCGGCATGATCGAGCCGCGCCAGCTTGCCGTAATCGGGCAGCGTCGCGATCTTGAAGTAGATGGAACCGTCGCTGCTGTAGGTGTGACCGCGCGTCTCCAGTTCCTTGATCATCGCGGCCATCGCCTCGAGGTTGGCCTCGTCGGTCGCGCGCGGCGTCTCCTCCACCGGCTCGATCCCGAGCCGCGCGGCGTCCTCGCGAAACGCGGCAATGTAGCGATCCGTGTACTCGCGAAGGCCAACGCCCTCCCGTTCGGCACCGGCAATGGTCTTGTCGTCGACGTCGGTGAAGTTCATGACGTGACGCATCTGCCAGCCACCGATGTACTTGAGGGCGCGGCGCAGGACGTCCACACAGACGAAGGTGCGGAAGTTGCCGATATGGCCCCGGGCATACACCGTGAGGCCGCAGGTATACATCCGAACCGTTCCATCCTTCAGTGGTTCAAACGGTTCCTGCTGTCTGGTCAGCGTGTTGTACAGGCGCATCATTCAGGCGGAGAGAGGCTGGACGATCACAAGGCCGGCCACGGTCACGCGCAGTTCGCCGTCAGCGCAGCAGAATTCGAGCGGGCACGGCCGGTGCGGCCGCTCGGCCACGGCGCGTCCCGCCGCCTCGGCCACACGTTCACAGAACGAGGCGCCGGCGGCGTCCGACAGCTTCGCGTATCCGGCCGCGTGCGCGCACAGATCGCGAACCACACCCACCAGGCGCGTATCGCCCGGCATTGTCAGTGTGAACGTAAACGACTCGGGGCTCACCCTGCCTCCATGGTCAGATGGAGAGTTTATCGAATAATCGCGCGGCCCGCCGCACGTCGGCGGCAATCTGCTCGCGCAACGCGTCCACGTCGGGGAACCGCTGCTCGTCACGCAGGCGCTGGACGAACGCCACCTCCACCAGCCGATCATAGAGGTCGCCGACCTCGCCGAGCGCATGCGTTTCCACCGTGACCGCCGGCGCCGCATCGAAGGTCGGACGCACACCGATATTGGTCACGGCCGGATGGACGGCACCATCCACGGACAGATACGTGGCATACACCCCATTGGGCGGCAGCAGTTCGTTGTCCGTTGCCAGGTTGGCCGTGGGGAATCCCAGTTCGCGTCCGCGCGCCGCGCCGTGCACCACGCGGCCACTGATGGCATAGTGGCGCCCCAGCAATGCGCCGGCTTCTTCCACGCGGCCTTCCGTCACCAGCCGCCGGATGCGCGTGCTCGACACG
>CAZZGM010000349.1:2264-3926 GCA_964653955.1 uncultured Bifidobacteriaceae bacterium
GTCCTTGTAACGAATGGGGTCGATCTTCTCCACCCGGAAGCCGTACTGCTGTCCGAGGACCCGCAGCAGCGAGAAGTTGCCGGTGCGGTTGCGACCGAACAGGAAGTCGGCCCCCACCCACACTTCGGCGACGCGCAGCCAGTCGACGAGCACGCGCCGCACGAACTCCTCGGGCTCCCACTGCGACAGTTCGCGGGTGAACCGCACCGTGGCCAGCCCCTGCACCCCGGCCCGCTCCAGCGCCGCCTGCTTCTGCGCGGGCGTCATCAGCAGCAGCGGCGCCTTGTCGGGCCTGAGCACACGCGGCGGGTGCGGATCGAAGGTCAACACCACGGCCGTGCCCGCCCGCTCTTCGGCACCACGGCGGATACGGTCGATGATCTTCATGTGCCCGCGGTGCAGGCCATCGAAATTGCCCAGGGCCAGCACCGGATGCGGCCAGCGCACCGGCCGCGCATCATCGGGAAAAACGGCGACGTCCATCGGGGTCAGGCCACCTTGACGGTCAGGCGCAGGCCATCGTGGGCCAGCGCCATGCCCGCCGGCAGCGCACGGCTGGTGACCTCGTGCGGCAGGTCGTGGCAGATGTGCGTGAAATAGGTTGCGCGCGGCTGCAGGCGCTCGGCTACCGCCACCGCCTCGGACAGCGAGAAGTGCGTCGGATGCGGGCGATGGCGCAGGGCATTGAGCACGAGTACATCCAGCCCGTCCAGCAACGGCCACGCCTCGTCCGGAATGCGGCTGGCGTCGGTCAGATACGCAAACCGCCCGAACCGGAACCCCAGCACGGGCAGCGTTCCGTGCATCAGCGGCACGGGCTGAACCCGAAGCGGTCCGACCGCGAACGGTCCATCGATCCGGCGCAACTCGAGTTGCGGGATGCCACCGCCGGTCTGCGATGGCGGCTCGAACACATACTGGAAAATGCGGCGCAGCTCACGTCCTGCCTCCTCCGACGCATACAGCGGAATAGCGCCGCCGTTCAGCACGTTGAACCGCCGGACCTCATCCATGCCCATCACGTGGTCGGCGTGGCTGTGCGTGACGAGGATGGCATCGAGACGGGTAAGACCGTGGGTCAGCGCCTGCTGACGGAGGTCGGTGGACGTGTCCACGAGCACGGCCGGACCGCCCTGCACGTCCATATAGATGGATGGCCGCAGCCGGCAATCGCGCGGATCACTCGACCGGCACACCGCGCACGTACAGCCAATCATCGGCACGCCGTGCGACGTACCGCTCCCGAGGAAGGTCACCTCCGCCTGCAAAACACCGAATGATAGCATTCACGCATGTCCGACACGGCCGGCGCCCGCTTCGATCGACTCGTCTGGATCATGCACACGCTGCGCGGCCCGAACGGCTGTCCCTGGGACCGCGAACAGACGCTGGCCTCGCTGCGCCCGTTCGTCCTGGAAGAAACCTGCGAGCTGCTGGACACCCTCGACGCCGGCGACATGCCGGCCATGCGCGAAGAACTCGGCGACGTGCTGTTCGAAACGGTATTTCTGGCCGAGCTCACCGCCGAAGCCGGGCACTTCGGCATTGGCGACGCCATTGCCGCAGTGACCGACAAGCTCATTCGCCGCCATCCACACGTCTTCACGACCGATGGTGCCCTCCTGCCCGAGGGCACCCCCACGACGTCGGGCGGCGTCAAGG
>CAZZGM010000350.1:0-3924 GCA_964653955.1 uncultured Bifidobacteriaceae bacterium
GTGCCCCGGGGCTGCGCGCCCGGACCGCGTTGGGGCATACTTCCACGCCATGACCATCATCCGCCTCGTCGTCGGCGTGTTGAGCCTGGCGCTGCTGGCCCTGGTGTCGCTCCCGGCCTCGCAGGATCCCGCGCCGGGCGCGGCGCCGGCGTTCGACCTGGCCCGAGGGCTCGCGTTGGCTCAGGTATCCGCCGTTGCTCCGGCTCAGGGACAGGCACCGGCGCAGGAGCGCAGCCAGTTCACGCCCGACTACGACCCGCGCGCGGCGCTCAGGGCACACCGGCCTGCGGTGCCGGGCACGAAAGCGTTGGTCACATCGGCACATCCGCTGGCATCCATGGCCGGCATGCGGGTGCTGATGGATGGCGGCAACGCGTTCGATGCGGCCGTCGCGGTGGCGGCCACGCTGAACCTCGTCGAGCCGCAGAGTTCTGGCTTTGGCGGCAACGGTTTCATGACCGTGTTCGACAGGAAGAGCGGCGAGGTGTGGTCGCTGAACATGGCTGGCGCGGCGCCGGCGGGCATCCGGCCCGACGAGATGACACCCGAAACACTCGACCGCGGAATGCTCGCGGGTATCGTGCCTGGCAACGCCGGTGGGTTGCTGACGGCACTCCAACGATATGGCACCAAGCCGCTGGCCGACGTGCTGGCGCCGGCCATCGAGTATGCCGAACGCGGCGTGCCGTTGAACGCGCACACGGCGGGTGCCATCGCCAGCGCGAGCAAGGCACTGGCACAACACCCCACCAGCGCCGCCATCTTTCTGCCCGACGGGCAGGCACCGAAGGAAGGCGATGTGTTCCGGAACCCCGCGCTGGCGCGGACGTTCCGCCGTCTGGTAGAGGCCGAAGCGCAGGCGCTGGCCGCGGGCCGCTCGCGCGCCGAAGCCGTGCGCGCCGCCTACGACCGCTTCTACACCGGCGACATCGCCCAGGACATCGTCCGATTCGCACGCGACAACGGCGGCGTGATTACGGAAGCCGACTTCGCCGGCTTCCGCGCCGAGTGGACGCAGCCGGTACACACCACCTATCGCGGTTACGACATCTACACCAATCCGTCCACATCGCGCGGTGGCTTCGAGGTGGCGATGCAGCTCAACCTCGTCGAGCCGTTCGACCTCGCGGGCATGGGCGCGGGCTCCGCGGAGGCCACACACGTGATGGCCGAAGCTATCAAGGTGGCCAAGGCCGACATCTACCGCTACGTGGCCGACCCGCGTTCCACCACGGTGCCGCAGGCGGGCCTGCTGTCGAAGGACTACGCCGAGACGCGGCGGCGCCTGATCGATCCTTCGCGCGCGGGTGCATATCCCGAGGCTGGCCAACCGGCCGGCGCGCCGGCATCACGTGTGGCCGATGCGAGAGCGGCGTTCGATGAACGCTGGCCGCCGTCCTATGACACCACGAGTTTTTCCATTGTCGATGCCGAAGGAAACGGCGTGGCGTGCACGCCGACGCTTGGCGGTAACTTCGGCAACATGGTGGTGATGGGCGAGACGGGTCTGCTGCTGAACAACGGCATGCGCCTTGGCTCCACGTCACCCTATCCGGACCATCCCAACTACGTGGCGCCTGGCCGTATTCCCATCCTCAACAACGCCCCCGTCATTGTCATGAAGGACGGGCATCTGAAAATGCTCTATGGCACACCGGGCGGCGAGACCATTGGCCAGACACAGTTCCAGGTGATTGTGAACGTGCTCGACTTCGGCATGGACATCCAGCAGGCCATCGAGGCACCGCGGTTCCGCGTGGATGCCGATCCGAATTTCTACCGGCCCGGTGCGGCACTGACGCTGGCCCTGGAGTCCCGCTTGCCCGCTGCGGTGATCGATCGGCTGAAGGCCATGGGCCACACCGTCGAGATGTTGCCGGCGTTTACCGCCGGTGTGGGCGGCATGCAGGGTGTGCTGTTCAATCTGGACACCGGCACCATGACCGCCGGCGCGGATCCGCGCCGCGCGGGATATGCGGTGGGCTGGTAGCGCGCGTCCGGACGTCATGCCCGCCGCCAGTCTGGAACGCGCCGCCGCGCGAGTACGGCGACGGCTGGTGCCGTTTCTGTTCCTCTGCTACATCTTCGCGTATCTGGATCGCATCAACGTCGGCTTCGCGGCACTCCAGATGAACGCGGCGCTGGGGTTCTCAGCGGCCGTCTACGGATTTGGCGCCGGCATCTTCTTCCTCAGCTACACGGCGTTCGAAATTCCCAGCAACATCATCCTGGCGCGTGTCGGTGCGCGGCGGTGGATTGCCCGCATCATGATTTCGTGGGGGCTCATCTCGGCCTGCATGATGTTCGTCCGCGACGCTTCGTCGTTTTACGCGCTTCGCTTTCTGCTGGGCGCCGCCGAGGCCGGGTTCTTTCCGGGCATCATCTACTACCTCACGCAGTGGGTACCTGCCGCGGAACGCGCACGTACGGTTGCCGCGTTCATGACCGCCGTGGTTACGGCGGGCATCATCGGTGGGCCGGTATCGGGCGCGCTGCTGACGCTCGACGGCTTCGGCGGCCTGGCCGGCTGGCAGTGGATGTTCCTGCTGGAAGGCCTGCCGGCCGCCGCGCTCGGCGTGGTGGTGCTGCGCGTACTCACCGAGTCGCCTGCCGAGGCATCGTGGTTGGCGCCGGACGAACGCGAGGCGCTGGTGGCAAAGCTGGCGGAAGAGGCGAGCGCGAAATCAGATGGCGGCGGCCCCGCGCGTGCACATGGTGTGGGCGATGCACTGCGGCATCCGTGGTTGTGGGTGCTGGCGCTGGTGTATTTCGTGGTGCCGGTGGCGCTCTACGCGTTCGGCTTTTTCCTCCCACAGATTCTGCAGGCGTCGTTTGACGGGACGCCGTTTCAGATTGGCGTGCTGAGCGCGCTGCCGTACCTGGCGGGTGCCGTCGGGATGCTGATGACCTCGCGCCTGTCGGACCGAAGCGGCGAGCGCCGCTGGTTCGTGGCCGGAGGTGCCGCGGTGGCTGGCGTTGGTTTCGTGGCCACGGCATTTGCTGGTGGGTTGTGGCCGTCGCTGGCGTTGCTGTCACTCGCCATGCTGGGCCTGGCGTCGATGTTCGGACCGTTCTGGACGCTGGCCACGACATTCGTGTCGGGCGAAGGCGCCGCCGCCGGCATTGCGCTGATCAACTCGGTCGGCAACATTGGCGGCTTCGTCGGGCCGTACGCCATTGGCGCGCTGCGCGACAGCACTGGCGGCTTCGCGGCCGGACTCATGACGATTGGCGCCGTGGTGGTTGCCGGCGGCGCACTGGTGCTGCTGGTGCCGGACGGCGGCCGCCGTCAACCGCGCTGACGCTTGTCGTCCGCGGCGCCCTTGGCCGCTGCCCACACTTCGTCCTGTGTCAACGTGCCGGCACGCGCGTTGGCCATGAGGGCACTGATGCGCGGATCTTCCACGGCCTCGTGCCGCTCGCTGTCGAGCAGCGAACGATCCACGCCTTTCGTCCAGATGCGCGTGTTGAGCTCCAGTTCATGGACGATGGCCTCGGCCATGGTGAAGAGGCGGGCCATGTCGTGCACCGCCTCGCGCGAGGTGGTGGAGGCAATGCCGGGTTCGAACAACGATCGGTCGAGGTGCAGGCCCAGGTAGACGCGGTGATCCCTGAACGCAGCGTAGAGCGGGCAGTGGAAACGTTCACCGAGCGCCAGCAGCTGCTCCATCATCGTTGGCGTCAGGATGTACCGCGCCTCCACCTCATCGTCTGCATATACGGTGAACGTGTCGGCGAATATGGGGTTTTCGAGTGCCACACGTCGCAGTGAAGAGCGGCTGCCGATGGTGTGCGACGGCGCAGCGGTGGGTTCGACGAGCGTGGTGCCGCGCACGTGCTTGTTGAAGTCGATGTGAAGGAACAGGCCATGGAAGACCGTGTAGGTCCGCTTGTTCTTGCCGCCGGTGGTGTACCGGCGCTGCA
>CAZZGM010000351.1:0-3921 GCA_964653955.1 uncultured Bifidobacteriaceae bacterium
CTCGACGTCATTGGCGTCACCATTCCGGGCGTGCCGTTCGTGGTGATTGGGCACAACCGGCGCATCGCCTGGGGGTTCACCAACTCCGGCGCCGACGTGCAGGACCTGGTACTCGAACGTGTGGACGTTGGCCGGAAGCGCGTCATGACGGGCGGCGCCTCGCAGGCGGCCCGGGTGACGCGCATGGACATCCCGGTTCGCGGCCGGACGGAACCAGAGCCGTTCGACGTGTGGCAGACGTCGCACGGCCCCATCTTTGCGGAGCCGTCGCTCGACTGGTCCGCGCCGCCGTCGTGGCTGACACCCGGGCGTGACGACGATGTGCCGGCCCAGCCCGTGCCGGCCTACGCCCTCCGCTGGATTGGCGAGGACGGCGACGTGGCCGCCGCGTTCGAATTGCTGAACCATGCCGGCAGCTGGGACACGTTCGTGGCGGCCATGGATCGCTTCGACTTCCCCTCGCAGAACGTGGTGTACGCGGATGTCGACGGGAACATCGGTTATGCGCTCAGTGGCCGCGTGCCGGTCCGCGTGTCGGGTGATGGGACCATGCCGACGAGTGGCGCCGGGTGGGTGTCCGGGCGGACGGTCGCCCTGCCGCGTGTCAGCAATCCGGACAGCGGTTACTTCGTTTCCTCGAACAACCCTATCGACCGCCGGCTGGACGGCATCACACGCGACTGGGTGGCGCCGTTCCGCGCCGTTCGCCTGCGTGAGGTGCTCGAAGGCACGCGCGGGGCAACGCTGGACGATATGGCCGCGCTGCAGACCGACACGAAGAGCGTGGCGGCCGCGCGCGTGCTGGCCGGTGTGCCGGCGGCGCTCGACAAGGCCCGCGCCAGTGGGGCCGAGGCCGTGGCCATTGACGCGCTCACCGAGCTTGCCGCCTGGGATCACGTGGTGGATGCGCGGCCCGTCGTCACGCTCTATCAGGCGTTCGAGGAGGCGCTGTGGCGGCGCACCTTCGTGGACGAGATGGACGAGCCGCTGTTCCGCGTGTTCTACGAGTGGGCGGGCGCGGAACGTCCGGCCGGTCTCTACGCCATCATCGGTGAGCGCAACTCGCGCTGGTTCGACGACATTGCCACGGTAGACGTGCGTGAGTCGCGCGACGACATCTTCATCCTGGCGGCGCGCGATGCCGCCGAACGTGTGCGCGTGCAGTTCGGGTCGGGTAGTGGCCGCGCCTGGGACCGCGTGCACGCGCTGCGGTTTGCGCACGTGCTGGGCCGTGGAAGCTGGCTGCTGGCGCAGATGTTCGATCGCGGGCCGGTTCCGCTGGTCGGTGACGGCACCACCGTGATGCGGAGTGGCTGGTCGCGCCTGCGCCCGTTCGGCGCGGTGGAAGTGGCCTCGTGGCGCCAGATTCTGGATGTGGGCGATTGGGACGCCTCCCGCGCCGTACTGCCGGCCGGGCAGTCCGGCCACCGCCTGAGCCCCTATCACTTCGATCAGAACGAACTCTGGCGTACCGGCCGCTACCGTTCCCAGCCGTTCTCGAGGTCCGCCGTCCTCGCCGCCCGCGCTCACAGGATGGTACTGACGCCGTAGATCTTGCGATTTGGTGATGTGGTGATCTCGCGATCTGGTTTCTGCTAATATATGAACAACTGCTCATATGTTCACACCAGCTGATGCCTGCGACGTCATTCGGATCGACCTCACCCGGGTGCGGCGGCTCCGTGCGGCGGCGGTGGATACCGAAACGGTTGCCGTGCTGGCCGAGACGTTCCGGGCGCTGGGCGACCCGACGCGTGTCCGCATCCTCGACGCGCTGTCGCACGGCGAGTTGTGTGTCTGCGACCTGGCGGCCGTGCTCGGGTTGTCGCAATCGGCGGTGTCGCACCAGTTGCGTCTGCTGCGCGGGCTGCGTCTCGTCCGCGCCCGGCGCGATGGGCGGATGGTCTTCTACGCACTCGACGATCGCCACGTGGTCGATTTGATGGCACAGGGGCTGCGCCACGTGCGCGAGGCCATTGGGCGCCCGTCCGTCAGACCGGCGAAGGCGCGGAGAGGCACCCGGTGAGCGCACACGCGCACGCGCATGCGGATGCCTGCTGTGGCACCTGCGCACCGGCACCGGCTCCGCGGTCCACGGCGGCGCGCGCGCGCGGCATACTGGCGGCCGTCGCTGCCGCGTTGCTGGCCGTGGGCTGTCTCGCCGGACTCGCGGGTGGCGCTCCCACGTGGACACAACCGTTTTTCCTGGCGGCGGTACTGGCCGGCTCGGTATTTCCGGCGCAGCGGGCCTGGTTGTCTCTGCGCCGCGGCTCGCTGGATATCAATGCCCTGATGGTCATTGCGGTCGCGGGAGCGCTCGCGATTGGTGAATGGGAAGAAGGCGCCATGGTGGTGTTCCTGTTTGCCGTGGCGCAATGGCTGGAGGCGCGCAGTGTGAACCGCGCCCGTGCAGCCATCCGATCGCTGCTCGACTTGTCACCGGCGCAGGCGCGGCTGCGGGACGACAGCGGCGAGCGCATGGTGTCCGTGGACGAGGTGTCGCCCGGTCAGCTGTTGATCGTCCGGCCGGGTGAACGAGTGCCGCTCGATGGCACCGTGCGTGCCGGCCAGTCGGCCGTGAACCAGGCGCCCATTACCGGTGAGTCGGTACCCGTGGAAAAGGCGGTTGGCGACGAGGTGTATGCCGGCACCGTCAACGGCCATGGTGCGCTCACCATCACGGTGACGCGTCATCGCGACGACACCACGCTGGCACGCATCATCCACCTCGTGGAAGAGGCGCAGTCGGCACGGGCGCCGCTCCAGCAGTTCATCGACCGGTTTGCCGCGTGGTACACGCCAGCGGTGGTAATGCTGGCCATCCTGCTCGGCGTGGTGCCGATCCTGGCGGGCGGCGATGTCGCGACGTGGGTGTATCGCGCCCTGGTCGTACTCGTGGTGGCGTGCCCGTGCGCGCTGGTCATTTCCACGCCGGTCTCGATGGTGTCGGCGCTGGCGGGCGCCGCGCGGCAGGGCGTGCTCATCAAGGGCGGTGCCGCACTCGAGCGCCTGGCGCGCGTGACCACGCTGGCGTTCGACAAGACAGGGACGCTCACCCGCGGCGAGGTGGCCGTTGGCGCCGTGCAGGCCATGCCGGGCGTGGAGGAGAATCACCTGCTGGGCGTGGCCGCCGCCGTGGAGCAGCACTCGGAACATCCCATCGCCCGCGCCATCGTGCACGAAGCGCGGGTACGGCAGCTTCCCCTGCCGCGAGAGTCCGTCGTGCGTGCGCTGCCGGGCCTCGGTGTCGAAGGCGTGGTGGATGGCACTACGGTGTGGTGTGCCACGCCGCGCTACATCCGCGAGCAGCATCTGGGCAACGACGAAGTACTCTCAGCCGCCGATCGACTCGTGGCCGCTGGCCTGTCGCCCGTGGTGGTGGTGGCGGGCGGCACACCGCTGGGTGTGATTGGCGTTGCCGATCGCGAACGCGACAGTGCGCGTGCTGTCGTGGCCGATCTCCGGCGGCATGGCATCGGGCGTGTGGCCATGCTGACAGGCGACGTCCGACCGAGCGCGCAGGCCGTTGGCGCACGCGTTGGCGTCGACGAGGTGCGCGCCGAACTGCTGCCGGCCGGCAAGGTCGACGCGGTCACCAGGCTGCGGGCCAATGGCGCGCAGGTCGTAGCCATGGTGGGTGATGGCATCAACGATGCGCCGGCGCTCGCGGCGGCGGACGTCGGGATCGTGATGGGTGCCATTGGCAGCGATGCCGCTATCGAGACGGCCGACATCGCGCTGATGACCGATGACCTCTCGCGTATTCCCTACGCGCTTCGCCTCGGCCGCGCCACCGTGCGGAACGTCCAGATGAACGTGGCCATTGCGCTCGGGTTGAAGGCGGCGTTCGTGCTGGCAGCAGCCACTGGCATGGCCACGCTGTGGATGGCCGTGCTCGCCGACACCGGCGCCTCAGTCATC
>CAZZGM010000352.1:0-263 GCA_964653955.1 uncultured Bifidobacteriaceae bacterium
CTGCGACCCCCGGCTTAGAAGGCCGGTGCTCTATCCAGCTGAGCTACGGGCGCGTGCGCTCATTGTACAGTCGGGATCATGCTGCTCGCGTTCCGGGCCCTCCTCGTCGTCGCGCTCGCGGCGTGCGCCGCGCCGCCGGCGCCGCCCACGCTCACGGTCACGGCGCAGTCGCGCGGCCTGAGCCTCCATCAGGGCGAGGTCGTCATCCTCACCATCACCTCCGACATGCCGGTGACCACCGTCCGGGCGCGCGCGTTCAACCG
>CAZZGM010000352.1:273-854 GCA_964653955.1 uncultured Bifidobacteriaceae bacterium
AGAAGGCCGGTGCTCTATCCCGCTGAGCTACGGGCGCACGTCAGAATGCCGTGCGGACAATCTCTACGATAACGCAGTGGGCGGCGGGAGCGGCCTGGCGGTTTCGAGGCTGTCGGCCCACGCCTGGATCGCCTCATGATCGATGACGCGCCCGGTGTCGACGTCCGCCAGGGCTTCCAGTGTCATCCGGTGGCGTTCCTCTACCGATGGTCCCGGCTGCTCGCGGCGGGTCGCCTCATCTCGCTGACGTATCTTCATGGTCAATAGCGCAGTACTAACCCGACGCTGCCGCGCCAGTACTTCACGCGCGGGCCTTCGCCGACGATGAGGTCGTTGCCCGCGCCCATGCTGCGCAGGTAACGCAGGTCGAAGCGGACACCGACGCTGTTGGTGAGAAACCCTACCGCGCCGCCGCCCAGCGTGAGCGCCGGCATCGTGCGGCGAATGGTGAGGAGCGACAGCGTATCGGGCGCCTCGGCGCGCAGCATGCCGCCGCCCGCCACCAGGTACGGGCGTAGCGACTCGCGCGTAATGGACACCGGCAGTGTCAGCACGACCGACCCCGTGATGTTGACCACGTG
>CAZZGM010000352.1:864-3917 GCA_964653955.1 uncultured Bifidobacteriaceae bacterium
GCCCGACACCAGGCCGCGATCGCCTCGCTGGAAGAAGCCGGGTACATACCCGATGTCGGCTTCCACGCCCAGCATCCCCTGGCCTATCAGCGCCGCAGAGGCGCCCAGCACACTGGCCGACTCGCTGGAGCCCGACTCCAGGTCGAGCAGTGCACTTCCGCCGGCAAACGTGAAGCCCAGATAGGGGACCAGCAGCAGGTCCTGCGCCGCTGACGCCTGCGGCAGCAGATGCAGCAAACCCAAGGCAACGAGGAGAATCCGGGGAAAACGCATGGCTCGTAGACGGCCCGGGACGTGCCGGCGCATCTGAGCAGTGTGGGCGACGGGTACGGGGCCCGTCAATTCTTCTCTAACCAAATAGCCGGAGGAAGACCTTCACGAACGGTGAGCTCGTCACGTCACCTTGCTCGAGGTTGGCGCCGGTGCTGAGCCCGTCGCTGTTGGCCAGCAGAATCAGCGTGAGGTTGCGCGCCGGCATCTTGAGGATGAGTGCCGAATAGGCATCGGGGACGAGACTGAAGTGCCAGATGAGCCGCTCGGACTGGTACGGCTGGATGAACCAGCCCAGACCCGTCGGCAGCATCGTGTCGCCGGCCACGATGGGACTCCAGGCCACGCGCAGCGACTGCGGCCTCAGCAGCACCGCATCGTCCAGCGCGGCGTCGAAGCGGGCGAGGTCGCGGGCCGTGGACACCAGACCGTCGGCAGCGGAGAAGCCCGGAGTCGGACGCATGTTTCGTGACGTGCGGCCCGAGCGATCGACACGATAGGGGCGAGCCTGCCGTGCCAGAACCGCGTCGTACCGCGCCCGATGCGTCTCGTCGAACAGCTCACGATCCGGGTGATCCGGGTCGGACAAATCTTCGCCGGGCACCGAGGCCACCATGCCCAGGCGGTCGAGCACCGATTCGGACATGTTGAGGCGGAACGACTGGTCGGCGCAGCTCTGCCCGACGGCCGTCAACGCGGCAAACTGCACGTCGTCGTAGTGGAACCGGAAGGCTGGTGCGTCGACCGACGCGTGCGCCAGTACGTGGCGCACCGTGGCACCGGGCACCGGGAAGTCTGGCACCCACTCGGCGACGAGAGCGTCGATGTCCAGCTGACCCCGCTCGGCACAGGCTCCCAGCATCACGGCCGACAGTGTCTGGGTGATGCTCCCCACCGGATAGGGAGTGTCGGGCGTGGCCGGCACGTTCTGCTCCACGTCCTGGAACCCGAACCCGCGCTCCCAATCCACCGCGCCATGACGGACGATGACGGCGGAAAGACCGGGGATGCCGGTCTGCTGGCGCAGGGCGTCGAGATAACGCTCGAACAGGGAATAGAGAATGGACGGATTCGGGGCGGGCAGCTGGCCTGCACCCTGGCCGAAGCCAGGGACGACCAGTGCCAGCGCGGCGCCGACGGCAACGAGTGCGGCACGAATCCGTTGAATCATGGGGGCCCGGGAGGGCCATCATAGCACCGGCTGCGCCGTTCGTCCCGGTTGTCACGCCGGCGGGGCGGCTGTGGTAGAGTCATCGGGTTATCGTGGTTCGAATGGTGTCCAATCGCCTGCGCGTATGGGCGGCGGTGGCGTGCCTGCTGGCCGTCACGGTGCCGCTGTCGGCCGAGACCCTGCGGGTGCGCCCGCTGGTCCGGGACGGGCAGGTGCTGGTGTCGTTTGCGCTGGAGCAGGGCTTTACCGACGAGGTTCGCGCCGTCGTCCGAAGCGGCCTGCGCACGACGTTCACCTACACGGTCGAGCTCCGGCTCAAGGTTCCCGCCTGGGTCGACCGCACCATCGGCACCGCTGTCGTGTCCACGACCGTGGACTACGACAACCTGACGCGCCGGCATACCATTTCGCGGATGCTCGACGGTCGTATGGAAGAGTCGCGCGTGGTCGAAGACGAAGAGGTGGTGCGCCAGCTCATGACGTCATTCGAGCGCCTGCCGCTGTTCCACACCCGTCAGCTCGAGCGGAACCGCGAGTACTACGTCATCGTCCGGGCCGAAGCCCGTCCACGGAGCGGCGCTCAGTTCTGGCCCTGGGGCGGATCCACGTCCGGCTCCGGCAAGTTCACCTTCATTCCCTAGGACGTCACGTGATGACTGCAGTGGTCTTGTCTCGCGCGGTGAGTCGCGCGGGGTTCGTCGCGGCGTGTACGGCCGCGCTGGCATTGTTGCCCGGCGGCATGACATCACGCGCGCAGGGCACGGTGACAATGCTCGAGACACCTGGTGGCGAGAGCGGCACCACCTACGCGCTGTCGACCGGCGCGGACGGGCGTGCACACCTGGTGTGGATTGAACGCGACGGCGCCGACGGCCCGCACGCGCTGAAGTTCGCGCGCTTCGACGGCACGACGTGGGGCACGGCCCGCGAGATTGCGCGGGGCGACAACTGGTTCGTCAACTGGGCCGACCATCCTTCCTTGACATCGCTGCCCGACGGCACGCTGCTGGTGCACTGGCTGGTCAACACTGGACGCAAGTCCGGCTCCTACGGCTACGGTATTCGCGTGGCGCGCTCCACGGATCAGGGTGATACGTGGCAGACGCTGTTCGAAGACGGGATGGCCAATGTCAGCGACTACGCTGGCTTCCTGACGTTTGCGCCCGGGCCGCGCGGCACCGAGGCTGTTTATCTGAACCCTCTGGTGCCGGACGATGGTAGCAGTCATGCGCATGAGGGGGAAGGCGCACCGGTCAAGACACTGATGGCGGTGACGTTTGGCCCGGACGGTGCCGTGGGTGAGCGCTCGGTGGTGGATGCGGATGTCTGCTCCTGCTGCATGACCGACATCACGCTCACGGCCGACGGTCCGATTGCCGTGTACCGCGATCACGAACCTGGCGAAATCCGCGACATCTCGATTGTCCGGCGGGTGGATGGTACCTGGACGAAGCCGGTACCCGTGCACCGCGACGGTTGGGAAATTGCCGCGTGTCCGACCAACGGCCCGTCGGCGGCTGCCAGCGGCCGCCGCGTGGCGGTGGCGTGGTTCACGGCCGCGCAGCAGACGCCGCGGCTGAAACTGGCATTTTCGGAGGACGCCGGTCAGTCG
>CAZZGM010000353.1:0-1120 GCA_964653955.1 uncultured Bifidobacteriaceae bacterium
ACCAGCGGAGTGGATGCCTCCGAAAGCGTGAGCGGCAGCAGGACGTCGGGTTGCGCCGGCGCGGGAAAGCGAAAGTCCGCCGGCAGCACACCCACAATCGTGTACGGCACGGCGCCCACGCGCAGGCCCTGCCCCAGAATCGCGTGGTCGCCACCCGCCAGCACCTGGAACCCGCGCTGGGTCAGCACGGCCACCGGCGCGGCACTGGCCCGGCAGTCGGACGCGTCGAAAAAGCGGCCCTGGCGTGGCCCCGCCGTGCCAAGCGTGTCGAGCAGTTCGCAGGTGACCTGAGCGGCGCTCACGTCGAACGCCGCGCCGTCGGCAAGCTGGGCGCGCGTGCCCCGCATGGTGAACGCCGTGATCGACTGGAACTGTGGAAGCGCGCGCCACGCGGCCACGGCGTGCATCGGGACAACGCCGCGCAGGGTGTTCGCCAACGGAGACGACACGTCGATGGCGGCCAGTTGCTCCGGCACGGTGTAGGGCATGGGCGGCGCCAGCAGATGACGCCCCACCCAGGTGCTGGCCACCACACCCGCACTGCCCGACGCCACCAGCAGGATCGTCAGTAGAGTCGATGCGCGGCTTCGCGTGAGTGCCCGCAGTGCCTGCCGTACCTCGTCGAAACCAAGCACGTCAGGACTCCGGGTCGGCGGCTACCGCTGAATCCGGCCGAGCCGGATGGCGAAGACCGGTGTGGTGTCCGACGTCACGACTTCGTCGCCCACCCTGGCCACCACCGCACCCAGCGACTTTGGCGGTGACACGCTGTTATCCAGAATCTCGATGTCCGCCACATCCTCGCCGCCCGGGCGCACGGTCGGCCTGAAACCGAACTCGCCTTTCCCCGTCAGCGAGAGAGTGACCATCTCGCCACTCTTCGCCGACAGGATCATGGGCGGCACACCGTCGGTGGACACCACGAAGCGGCACGTGGCGTCGGTCTGATCCTGAGCCGCGGACCGGCGGCGCTCCAGTGGCGACACGACGATGGCGAGCGTCAACGAAACAACGAGCCAGTGATGCAGCATCGGCAGCTCCAGTTCGAGTGCGCCGGCCGGACAGGTCGATGACGTTGCGGCGCGGTGATAAGACGCCACGGCCGCAGTTGCGGTTTTCG
>CAZZGM010000353.1:1130-3894 GCA_964653955.1 uncultured Bifidobacteriaceae bacterium
ACGCAACAGCTTCTCGATCGCGGGTCGCTCGCGCGGCGGTGGGCGAGCCCTGTCCCCCAACAACCAGCAGCTACGACCACGCATGCATGAGTCGACGCCGCTGACGGCATCAGCCCGTCACACCCGGTGTCTGTGTCTCAAAGCGCCGTGCCGGCCGCTCCGTCCACGAACATGCCCTGTCCCGAGATGTAGCTGGCACGCTCGGAGGCGAGAAACACCACGAGGTTGGCAAACTCCTCGGGCTGGCCCAGCCGGCCCATGGGAATGGAGGCCACCGAGGCCTTCTTCACGTCCTCCACCGCCTTGCCGGTGCGCTCGGCGTTGGCGCGATCGAGTTCGTCGATACGCTCGGTCGCGATACGCCCCGGTGCAATCACGTTCACCAGAATCCCATCCGGCGCCAGCTCCTGCGACATTGTCTTCGCGAGCCCCCAGACGCCGGCGCGAAATGCGTTGGACAGCACCAGGTTCGGAATGGGCTGCTTGATGGACGAAGACGCAATGGTCAGCACGCGTCCGTAACCGGCCTTCTTCATCTCCGGCACCGCTGCATGGACGATGCGGACGAAGCTCATGAGGTTCTGCTCGAAGGCCTGTTTCCACTGCGGCTCGGTCACCGCGGTAAACGGCCCGGCCGGCGGCCCACCCGCGTTGTGCACGAGAATTTCGAGCCCGCCATGGGCGCTGACAGCGGCTCCCACCAGGCGCTCGGCTTCGGCTGCATTGCTCACATCAGCGGCCAGCGCTTCGACCTTCGCGCCGGTGTCCTTCCGGATCTGCTCGGCCGCCGCCGTGATGCGCGCCTCGTCGCGGCTGCAGATCACCAGGTGGCAGCCTTCCTGTGCCAGCCCGCGAGCGCAGGCATATCCGAGTCCACGGCTCGCCGCAAGGACGAGCGCACGCTTGCCTTTCAGTCCGAGATCCATCAGTTCAGGTCCAGTCTCCGGAGGATGTCATCGAGATCCGCCAGCGTCTCCGCATCCACTGGCGCAAAGGGTGAACGCGCGCGCGGCGTCGCAATGGCACCACGGCGATGGTAGATGTGCTTACGAATGGCCAGGTTGATGCGCGGCTGGTTCTCGAAACGGATGAGCGGCAGATAGCGATAGAACACGGCGGTGGCGCCGTCGATGTCGCCCGACGTGAACTTCCGGTGGATGTCCACGAGGATCTCCGGATAGGCAAAGCCGGTCATCGTGCCGTCGGCGCCGTGTCGCAGTTCCTCGAGGAACATCATCCCGCCGAGACCACCGAAAATCACCATGTCGGGTCGTGCCGCACGCACCTGGCCCACTTTCATTGGCGACGGTTCGTCTTCGAGCTTCAAGTAGCGGCAGCGTGGCGACGCTTCGGCAATCCGCGCAATCAGCTCGACGCTCATCAGGATGCCGCCCACCACGGGCGGAAAGTCCTGCACCACCACCGGAATATCGATGGCGTCGGCCACGGCGCGATAGTGCCGCTCCAGCGCCGCGTCGTTGGCACGTGCCAGTTTCGGCGGCGCCACCATGACCGCGGCCGCGCCCAGTTCCTGCGCCCGCCGGCTGAAGGCAATACAGCCGTCCGTGCCCGCATGGGTCGTTCCCACACAAATGGGAAAGCCGGAACCTGCCGCTTCGATCGTGGCCGCAATCACCTCGTCGCGTTCGCGCTCGGTGAGCTTGTCGGCCTCGCCGAGGACGCCAAGGATGGTCATGCCATCCACACCCTTTTCCCGCGTGAACGTGGTGAGCCGCTTCAAACTCTCCACATCCAGCGCACCATCGTCGTGAAAGGGCGTGGGGGTGATGTTGTAAACGCCGCGCAGCGGCACGGAAGAAGGTGTCACGGAGGAGAACGATATCGCAGAACGGTCACTTCGGCACGGTCGTGCTGCCATCCCGCCCGCAGCGAGATGATCGTGCTGCCCTGCTCGAAGTCCGGCGTCTGAAGGACGATGTGCGCGAAGGCGCCCGAGTAGCCCACCTGCCAGATGCCGTCGAACGGCTCGCTTACGGCGTTGAGCGCATCGAGCAGCGTTCCTCCGCGGAACATCACATCGATGGGATGGTCGATTGCGCCCATGGCATTGACGTCGAAGAATCGTGCGCCCACGCTCGACAACCAGACATCCGTGTGCGGATAGAACATCGGCGGGCGCCCGGCCTCGAGCATCGCGTGCAACGCCAGATGAGGATGCGTCTGTTCCACGACGAACGGCGCGACGTGTCGTCCGAGCAGGTGGTCCCGCGATGCCCACGCGGCAGCAGGACGCACGACAACGACGCCGTCAATCTCGCGCCAGCGGTACTCGGGGCGAAGCTCGACGATCCGGGAGAACACGGCACGCGGCGTTGCACTCCGGAATTCGAGCGCGTCATCCCCGGTGTAGAGACCTGAACCGCTCGGGTGGCAGGACGGCAGGCTTTCCAGACCAACGCGCACACGCATTTGACGCGCCGCCTGCTCCAGCGTGCGCCAGAAATGGCATGGCGGGGTGAGCGATGGATTCGCGACAGCAAGCGCGTGCGTCACAGGCTGGTCCAGCCGCGACACCTCCTGCGCCGGCGTGACGATTGCCGCCGCAACGAAAAGAACCGGAAGAACGCCGCGCATGCCGCCACCTCCTTCCCTCGTATCGCCGACAAACCCGACAAGCGTCCGTCAACGGTGCCACCCTGTTCAGACGGTGTCAACCGGCGGCCGGCCGGCCCGATTCACGCAGCCGCCATCACGCACCACACAAGTGAACGGAGGGGGCTAAATCGGGCCGGCTCCCCACAAC
>CAZZGM010000354.1:0-3888 GCA_964653955.1 uncultured Bifidobacteriaceae bacterium
GACCCGCGCGATCCTTCTGCGTGTTGTTGCTGCCGTCCACCTGATAGTTCACACGCAGCAGCGCGCCGTTGGCGGTGAGCCGGGGCACGCCGAACTCGTTGGTTTCAAACCCCACCACACCCGGCTGCAGCAGCGCGAAGTTGTAGGGGTTGCGCGAAGTAAGCGGCAGCGTCTTGATTTCCGCGGTGGTGAGCGTCCGGCCTTGTTCGATTTTGCCCAGGTCCACGAGTGGCGCGTCGGCCGTGACGGTCACGGTTTCTTCAATGGTCCCGACGCTCAACATGAAGTCGATGACCGCCGTCTGGCCGGCGCTCAGCCTGACGCCCGTGCGTTCGAACTTCTTGAATCCCTGCAGCTCGGCTTCTACTCGATACACGCCAAGGCTCAGGAGCGGCGCGCGGTAGAGGCCACTGTCGTTGGTAATCACCGTACGGGTCTCACCCGTCTCGGTATTCACCATCGTCACCGTCACACCGGGCAGCACGGCCCGCTGTTCGTCGGTAACCGTACCTTCGATGGTGCCGTTGATGGCGGTGGACTGGGCAGCCGACGGCAACGCCGTGGCCAATATGAGGGAGAGCAGCGTCAATATGCGCAGCATGGAGAACAGACCTCCGAAAAGGGTCCAAAGCAGAGGGTACGAAGTATATGTCAGCGGCACAGATGCCAGCGGCCGGCCGTCCCCACTTCCATGCGGCCATCACAGGGGTCGTCCTGGACGATGACGCCGCCGTCAGGCTGAGCGGCGGCCAGGTCCTGATAGGACTTGATGCGCTGCAAGGCCGTCGACGCCACGATCACCCGTTCGCCGGAGAGAAAGGTCACCGCGTACGCACGCCAGTAGCCCGCGCGGGCCACATGGATGCCGTTGTTTTCGAGCGCCAGGGCCATCTGCGTCAGGTGCGGCACCGGAGGCTCCACGCGCGCGTGCTGAATGACACGCACGTGGTCCACCAACGACGCGGCCGCCAGAAGGCCCGCCAGCACACCTCCGGCAATCTGTAGTCCCGCCGGCCGCCAGGCCTGCACCGCCAGTGCCACCAGTGCCACCGGCAGCCACAGCATGAGCAGACCGTAGCGGAACGTGAACATGCTGGGATCGCGGGTGGCGGCGTAGACGACGCCGGACTGCACAGCGACGGCCGCAAGGTAGAGCGGCAGCCAGGCGCCACGCGTGTTGCGCTTCACCACGAGATCCGCCGCCACCCATGCCAGCACGACCAGCGCCAGCGCCGAGCCAAACGGCAGCAGTTCGCGCCATCCGACGTGCGCCCATGAGTTGATGGCGATCAGCGTCGGCCGATAGCCGTCGAGCCCCACGAGCATGGGCACGTGCTCCGAGAGCAGCGCGCCAAACCGTGCGGGCCACGCCGACGGGTCCACGGCCGCGCGTGCCAGCAGCGATGTGATGTTGCCACCCGCCGCAGTGGGAATCGGGATGCCGGCGGTCCCGGGCCCCAGCAGGTCGGCCCATGGCTTCAGGGCATTGATGCCCTGGTAGGTCACCACGAACGCCAGCAGCGTCTGAACCCAGCGGCGCGTGAGCTCACCAGCAGCGATCCGCCGCTCCAGCACCTGCACGGCCAGCAACGCCGGCGCCGCATACATGCTGAACTCGCGGTGCAAAAACGAGATGCCCAGTACGGAGCCGAGCAGCAGCGGGCGGTCGCGCACCATCCACGCGACCAGCACCCACAGAAATGGTTCGGGATTGCCACCCTGCGCTTCGACCAGGTGAGCCGACGTGACGAACGGTGCCAGTACGAAAGGCGAGGACGCAAGGGCCGCCCACCCGGGCGTCAGACCACCGTCGCGCACGAGCAGGCGCCACAACACCAGGCCCGTCACCAGGTTGATCAGCACCATCGTCAACCGCAGGGCAAATACGGACGGACCCAGCACGGCAAAGACGGGCGCCATGACCCAGGCCTCGACGCCCAGCATGTACTCCTGGCCATAGAAGAAGAGCGGCCAGGCCCGGCCCTCCGAGAGATGTTTGGCCATCAATCCGACAATGGCCTGATCGGAATCGAAGTAACTCTCGTCGTACGAGAGAAAAAACCACGAGCGCAGAACGACTGCAAGCACCAGCACGAAAACCGCGGCGAAGGTGCCGCGCAGGTGGTTCTTCACAGGCAACGCGCAAACCCCAGCCGCTCATCGTCAGCGACCGCCTCTCCGTTCAGGTGCCGCGTGAGAACACGGCTGGCCAGCCAGGCCCGCGCCGGGTCGTGCAGAGTGCCAAACGCAAACAGCTGGTGCGGGTAGTTGCGATGCGGGCCGACGAGCACACCGCCATCAGGCGTGGCCCCGAACTCCAGGGACCAGCCGTGGGCCGGCGGAATGCCGGACAACACGGGATAAAGCAGTGACAGCTCGTACATCAGCTCGTTCGTACGTGCCACCACCACACGATCGGCCTCGGGCTTTCGCGCGCGAGGGATGTCGGCCCCGGCCACCAGCACCGCGGGGTCGTCCGTAAAACGAACGACATGCGGCGGCGCGTGGGCGTCCGTCACCAGTGCCTCGGGTGGACCAATGGCCTTGCGCATGGCTGCCGGCAGTGCAGCCGTCATCACGAGACCTCGCCGCATGGGCTTCACATGGCGGCGAAGCGCGGGAGCGAGAGGACCGGGCTCACCCGTGCAGTGCACGACGGTCGACGCCGTGATGGAACCATGTGGTGTGACGACACGCGCGTCCGTGCGCGTGAAGGTGACCTTCGTCACGGGTGAACGTTCGAAGATCTCGACGCCGCGTTTGACAGCCGCCGCTGCAAAGCCAAGCGTCAGCCGATAGGGATCGCACACGGCCCATCCGGGAACCCGCACGGCGCCTTCCGCGTCCACGGCCGTCCAGCGCAGGGCCTGCGTTCGCGATTGCCAGGTGGCATCCAGATTGGCATCGCGACGAGCGCGCGCTTCGGCCTGTAGCCCTGCCGCGCTGCCCTGCGGAACGGCAAGACGGCACGCATCACAGTCGTCGAACTCCGCCTTGATACGCAGGCGTCTGACGGCAGCCGCAAGCTCCCGAACAGCCTTGCGCGTCTGCTGGAAATGGACACGCGCCACGCGGCGGCCCGACAGGCGCTCCATCTCCTTGAACGAAGACGATGCTTCGGCGGCACAGATGCCGTTGCCGTGCCCGCTGCCGCCGCGGCCGATGCGGTCGGCTTCGAGCAGGACCACCTTCAGACCGGCAACGGCGCAGGCGTGCGCGGTCATGACGCCTGTGAGTCCGCCGCCGACAATCACCACGGCGCTGTCGCGCGTGCCGCGAAAGACGGGGAACACCGGCGTTTTGCTGCGCGGAGCGTGGTCGATCCACGGTGACGTCCCGTAGCGGGTGGCGGCCACGGGGGCGATACTAACAGTTCCCGCCGCGAGCCCCGCGTTGGAGCCTCGCACGCGCCGTCCGCGGACGCCTATCCAGCCAGCGCCTGACGCGCGCTTCCACGACCGTCTCCTTCGCCAGCACGCACCCGGCGTTGGCGAGTCATCGTCCAGGCGCGGGCCGAAGCGGCCGCGCGTCTTCAGAACGCGGGTGCTCTACGCGGGCCGGCTCAGCCTTTCTTATGTTTCTTCCGCCGCGCCTGGTCCTGCTCCCGTTCCAGCAGCTGCTGCTTGCGCTGCGCGCCCCAGCGATAACCGCCGAGGCCGCCGCCGGTCTGGACCACGCGGTGGCAGGGCACGACAAGGGCCACCGGGTTGGTGGCACAGGCACGGGCCACGGCCCGCACCGCGCGCGGCCGGCCAATCGCGCGGGCCACGTCGGCGTAGGCACGCGTCTCGCCGTAAGGAATGGCCTGGAGCGCCCGCCACACCTTCCACTGGAATGACGTCGCGCGCACATCGACCGGCAGGTCGAGCACCGGCAAGGTGCCGGAGA
>CAZZGM010000355.1:0-3883 GCA_964653955.1 uncultured Bifidobacteriaceae bacterium
GGTGGCGCTCGGTGTCGAACTCGACCTGATTCTCACCAGCCCGCTCGCGCGCGCCTGCTTGAAACGGCGGATGCCGTCATCCGTGAGCGGACGCTGCCGATCGTCTGGAAACGCCGGGCCACGCTCGGCGGCAATGGCATGGCGCACCAGATAGAGCTCAATCAACGTCGCCATTCATCATCCTCTCAACACCGACCGTCCTTCGCGGGCAGCCGCAGCGATCTGCCGACAGAGTTCCAGCAGGCCGGACCGTTCATGCAGGAACACGGCATGCCCCTCACGGCAGGCGTCCTCGAGCGCACGGACCAGCGGTTCGAGGCCGCGCGCCGCGTCGCCATCGGCACCCGCCAGGTCGGCCTGCACGCTGCGGATGTGTTCGAGCAGGATTTCGTAGTCGTGAATCTCGCCCAGCGTGTCCTGCAGTCGTTTGAGATACGCCACGCGGGCGCTGGCGCGCGACCGCTCCAGGTCGCGTTCGATTTCGAGCGCATAGCGGAGCTTCTTGGCGGCCACGCGTACTGCATGCAGGCGCTCGGACTCATAGATGGTGCCGGCGCGGCGGATGGCGGCTCCCAGTTCCCTGGCACGGCGCGCGCAGCGTCCACGGGCACGGCGAACGTCGACATCACTGGCCGGCAATACCATCCGCGCCGGCGGTTCGAACGCCAGTGTCGCCTTCAGCCGCTCCAGCACCGCTGGCGTCATCGCCTCGAGCATGTCCCGGCGGCGGCGCTGACGCTCGGCATCGAGCGCCCGGCGAACGTGCGCCAGTGTTCGCGCCGGCACGGCGGCCTTCGGCCCCATCTCGTCGAGGTGCCCCAGCGCCACATCCAGTTCCCTGACCGGCCCCAGCGCGCGCGTGATGCGCCGCACCTGCCGGCGGGCCCGCCTGACAATGTCGCCGCCGGCCCGCGCGGCAACGACGGTGAGCATCGCCCGCAATCGCCGTGAGGCCACACGCGCACGATGAACCGACGTCACATCTCCGGAGATGGCGGCCGGCAGCGCATCGAGCAGCACCGTTGTCCGCTGCTGCAGGAGCCTGATCGGAAGCGGTGAGGGAGGCATGCTAGGATTCGGAACGCTCGCCAATTATACCGGCCCACCTTCGCCACTCTCATGCGTCTGGCCGCCATCGACATCGGTACCAACTCGGTCCACATGATCGTGGTGCGCGTCCGCTCGGACTTCTCGTTCGAGGTCGTCGATCGCGAAAAGGAAATGGTCCGTCTCGGCGCCGGCGGGCTGGACGGACGGCAGCTCACGAGGGCCGCGCAGACCGCCGCCCTGCAGGCGCTCTCGAAATTCGAGCGAATCGCGCGTTCGCATCAGGTGGACGAAATCCTGGCCGCGGCCACCAGCGCCACACGTGAGGCGGAAAACGGCGGCGCGTTCCTCAAGGCCATCGCGCGGCAGACCGGCATCCGCCCCCGCATCATTACCGGCACCGAAGAGGCGCGGCTCATCCATCTGGCCGCGGTGTACGGCGTCGACACGCCCAACACGGCCGTGGTCATCGACATCGGTGGCGGCAGCGTGGAAATCACGCTGGGCACCGGGCGCGAGGTGCGTCATGCCCGCAGTTTCAAGCTCGGTGTGATTCGCCTCACCGAACGATTCGTCACCTCCGACCCCATGAGCCGGCGCGACGAACGCCGCCTCGTCAAGTTCATTGGCGCGGAGGTGAACAAATATCTCGCCACGCTCACACGCGAGGGGTTCGATCGTGTAATTGGCACGTCGGGCACCATCCTGTCGCTGGGGGCCATAGCCACGGCGCTCGACCGCGGCGCTGCCCCGACCGAAATCCGCAATCTCCGCGTCAGCGCGAAAAGTCTCAAGCGTCTGCGCAAACATGTGACGGCCATCGATCTCGAAGAACGTCTCGCGCTGCCCGGGCTCGATCCGCGCCGCGCGGACCTGGCCGGCGCCGGGGCGGTGCTGCTCGACACGCTCGTCGGCACACTGGGCGCGGACGAAATCACGTTGTGCGACCTGGCGCTGCGGGAAGGCCTGGTGCTCGACTACATCCAGCGCCATCGCCGCACCATCACGCGCGTCGACCGTTATCCCGACATCCGCCGCCGGTCCATCCTCGAACTGGCCGAACGCTGCCACTGGGAGGCCGACCATGCGCGGCAGGTAGCGCGGACGGCACTGGCGCTTTTCGACCAGACACGCCACCTGCACAACAGCGGCGATCGCGAACGCGAGTGGCTCGAATACGCCTCGCTGCTGCACGACATCGGCAACCACATCAGCTACGAGCGTCACCATCGCCACTCGCACTACCTCATCAAGAACGGCGACCTGCGCGGCTTCGAGCCCGACGAAATCGAGGTCATGGCACTGGTAGCCCGCTATCACCGGCGCGGCCGGCCCAAACGCGACCATGCCGGCTACGGCGACCTGCCTCCCGACCGGCGGCGTACCGTACGACTGCTGGCGGCCTTTCTCCGCCTGGCCGAAACGCTGGACCGCTCGCGCCACGGCGTGGTGCAGTCGATTAACGTCCGCGATCGCGGCCACGACCTGCGCCTGCACCTCGAAGCCGCCGGCGATGCCGAACTCGAAGTATGGGCCAGCCGCCGGCAATTGAGCGCGCTCGAAAAAGAACTGGGCCGCCCCATCGCGGTCGCCAGGGTCCAGCGCGACGCCGCGGGGCAGCCGGCCCGCCCGACGCCGGCGCGCCGGACGCTGGCCCGTTCGACTCGTAACCGAGAATTAACACGTCGGAAACTACTGTGAAACGGTTCCCGCGTAGGCTCAGAGGATGGTCGGTCCTCCCCTCGTCCGCGCGGTGGTCCTGCTCGCGGCGCTGACGTCAATTGCCTGCGGCGGGCGCCAGACGTACCAGTACGTCACCATCGACGGGTCGAGCACGGTCTTCCCCATCAGCGAGGCCGTGGCCGAGGACTTCCAGCGCGCCACTCCCGGCATCCGCGTCACGGTCGGCATCTCGGGCACCGGTGGAGGGTTCCAGAAGTTCTGCCGTGGCGAAACGGACATCAGCAACGCCTCCCGTCCCATTGGCGCATCCGAAATTGCCGCCTGCCAGCAGACGGGCATCTCGTTCATCGAGTTGCCCATTGCCTACGACGGCATTGCGATTGTCGTACACCCCAACGCCGGCTGGATTGACAGCATCACGCGGGCCGAGCTGAAACGGCTCTGGGAGCCCGCCGCGCAGGGACGGATCACCCGCTGGAATCAGGTGCGGCCCTCGTGGCCCGATCGCGAGATGCACCTCTTCGGCGCCGGCGTCGACTCCGGCACGTTCGACTATTTCACCGAAGCCATCGTCGGCAAGACCAAGGCCAGCCGCGGCGACTTCACCTCCAGCGAAGACGACAACGTCCTGGTGCAGGGCGTCAGCAGCGACGAACTGGCACTCGCCTTCCTGCCCTTCGCCTACTACGAAGAAAACCAGGACAAGCTGAAGCTCATCCCCGTGGACGATGACCGCGGGGCCGGCGCGGTGCTGCCCAGCCCGGACACCATCCGGACCGGCACGTATCAGCCGCTGTCGCGGCCCGTCTTCATCTACGTGTCCACGGCCGCAACCGAACGCCCCGAGGTACAGCAGTTCGTGGACTTTTACCTGGCGCAGGCGGACGAACTCGTCCGCGAGGTCAACTACGTCGGCCTGGGGGCACCGGCCTACCGTCTCGTCGGCCGCCGGTTCAACGAGCGGGTCACAGGCTCGCTCTTCGCCAGCGGCGAACACGTGGTCGGACTCACCATCGATCAACTGCTCGCCCGCGAGAGCGAACGGTAGGAGTGCCCGTGCGCGGCCGCAGGCTGGAGTGGATCATCGAGCGCGCGCTGCTGGCGTGCGCCGCCGTGTCGGTACTGACGACGGCCGGCATCATCCTGGTGCTCA
>CAZZGM010000356.1:0-3879 GCA_964653955.1 uncultured Bifidobacteriaceae bacterium
CAGAACGTGGTCTCACGCAAGATCGAGATTCGTGTTCCTCTCAACACCATCGACGCCCCGGAGTCGCCGGACTTCTCACCGGACGGCCGGTATGTGGCGTTTTCGGGCCTCCAGGGGGCCGACGCCAACATCTACGTCGTCGATCTCGAGACCCGAAACATCCGCCAGCTCACGAAGGACACGCTGCCGCACTACGCGCCCACCTGGTCGCCGGACGGCACCTATCTCGTGTACCTCGCACGCGTGAGTGGCAACGAGAAGCTGTTCCGCGTCGCCGCCGACGGCAGCAATCCCGAGCAGCTCACCTTCGGCACGCACGACGAGGGCGGCGCGCAGTTCTGGGACGACGACACGCTGATCTTCCCGTCGACGGCCGTGAATCCGGCCGAGCCCATCGACCCCGAGGTGGCGCGCAACGGCCAGATTTACAACCTCTGGACGCTCAACCTGAAGACGCACGAGCTCCGGCAGTACACCGATGCCCTGACCGGCAACCTGTCGCCGGTGGTCCTGAGAGACGGCAGCGAGAAGAAGCTGGCGTTCATCACCTATCTGAAGGGTGACTACGGACTTCACATCCTTGACCGGCAGGAAGAAATCACCACCGTTGCGTCTGAGGATTTTGGCGCTCCCGGCCCCATCATCGACTTCCAGGCGCCCCTCACTCATACGCTGGTGCAGGACAACGCCAAGCGAAAGGGCCGCTTCGAGAAGATGTTCCTCGAGGGGCGTCCGCCGGTCGCGCTCGGCGTCACCAGCGGCGGCGACGTCTTCGGCGGCACCGCTGTCACGTTCACCGACGTCCTCGGCGATCAGCAGTTCAATCTGTTTGCCTCGTCCATCGCGCAGTACCGCACGCTGTCGCTGTCGTGGCTCAACCTCGAACGCCGCTTCATCTGGGCGCTCAGGGGCTTCTCGCAGACGCAGTTCTTCTACGGGCAGCTGGGCGGCGTGTTCTTCGATCCGTATCTGTCGCAGATGATCAGGCGCGACCTGGCCGTGGCCACCCGCACCACGCAGGGCGGCACGGCATTCGGCATCTACCCGTTCAACCGCTATCGCCGCATCGAGGTGTACGGCGGCGTCAACCAGTACCGCGAGCAGTTCGCAGACCCGGCCGTCGAGTTCTACTCGCAGAACTACCAGGAGCAGGTGTTCGGACGGCGGTTGTTCAACAACGGCACGATGGTGCCACTGGGTGCGGCATTCGTTCAGGAAACCACCATCTTCCGCGAGTTCGGCCCCCTGACCGGCAGCACGATGCGGCTCGCCTACGAGGTGGCACCGCGTATTGGCAGCACCCTCACGCGTCAGGTGCTGGACGGCGACGCCCGCAAGTACTTCCGCCTCGGAGCCACGGGCCTGCTGGCGCTGCGCGCACGTGGTTACCGGAGCTGGGGCGACAATCCCGGCTTCATGTTCTTTGGCGGCAACAGCGAACTGCGCGGCTATGACTTCCTGTCGTTTGCCGGACAGGATGCCTTCTTCCTGAACGCCGAACTGCGCTTCCCGCTCATCGAGGCCATGCTCACACCCATTGGCGTGCTGGGCGGCGTGCGCGGCACCATCTTCGCCGGCGTCGGCGGGGCATCGTGGCAGAACCAGGGATTCAAGGCGTGGCAGACGAGCGCCAGCATGGAACGTCCGGTGATTGGCTTCGACGGCAACGACCAGCCGATACTCGGTGATCCCGTTGCCATCGAAGGCTTCCGCCTGCGCGACGCGCGTGGCTCATATGGCGTCAGCCTCATGACCTTCGCGCTCGGGTTCCCCGTCCACTTCGACTGGTCGTGGCGCACGCTGTTCAACCGCGACTGGGAGAACGTGGTGTTCTCCACCAGCGGCGGCAGTTCACAGTTCCGCCGGCCGCGGTTCTCCGTCTGGATTGGATACGACTTCTAACTTGAAATCAGCATCGTTCGAGCCATGCCGCGCCGTTGGCGTAGTCGACTCGATGAGATTCTGGGAGTAGGCGCCCGGATTCGACCGTAACGATCGCGACCCCGCGGGGCTCCAACACGGCACGGGCCTCGGTTTCACCAACCGAGGCCCGATGCATGAACCCGTCTCGACGGAGTTGCCGCAGACGTGCTGGCGGCGTGCGGTCGCGTGTCCGCCCGATGGGCCGCGAACCTCGACTCAGTTTCCCGTGGGCGACAGCCGCACTTCGCTGCGCCCCATGTCCAGCGCCACGCGATAGGGACTCAGGAACTTGTGCCCGACGATGCCCCCCACTTCGAATCCCAGCAGCACACTGGGCGCGCGCAGGTTGAGCACCACCACGGCAAAGTTCTGATAATCGATGCTGTCGGAGAACCGCAGGCGCTGGCCGGGCAGCAGGAACGCGTCACGGTCCCAGCCCGACGTGCCGTAGACACGGAGCTGAATCCTCCGGCTGGGCTGCGCGTTGATGGCTTCGGCCGTGGTCGTGCTGATGGAGATGACCTCGCCACCCGTGTCGACGACGAAGTAGGTGGGGTGTTCCTCGTTGATGAGTCCGCGCACGAGCGACAACCGGTGATGGCGCATGGGGAGCGTGATCTCGGCCGGCTCCTCCGGCAGTTGCCGGGCCATGGTCAGACGCTGCGTCCCGTAGTCGATGATCATCGAGAGGCCGAGGGCCAGCGGTGAGAAGCTCTCGGTTTCGCGCTTCGGCAGGCCACGCAGCGCCGGCGCCTTGATCATCACGGGCACGTTGGTCATCTTCAGCGTGCCGATCTCGAAGGAATCGAGCCGGCCCAACTGGAGCCCGCGCAGTCCCACTTCGCCGACACCGGCACTGAGCGTGTACGTGATGGGACGAACGCCGGCGTACGACGCCGTCTGACGCGAGATGGTGGTTTGTTCGGATCCGGTGTCGAGCACGAAATCCTGGAGGCCACGGTTGTTCACGCGCGCCTTCACGATGACCTTGTCACCAACCAGACGGAACGGTACGGTGTGCAGCTGCTGGGCCGCACGGTCGTCGAGCGCCAGCGGCTCACGTTCGCCAAACGATTTGAGGAAGCGCACCTGCGCCCGCGACCATGCCGCTTTCTCGCTGCGATCCTTGTTGGGCAGCAGGTTGATGTAGCTGGTGTAGGCGGCCGCGGCCTGCTCGTAACGCCGCATGCGTTCGAAAATGGAGCCGACGGTGTGATGGATTTCGGCATCGCGCGGCGACTCCTTGAGCGCCGCCTGCGCGGTGTTCATGGCCTCTTCGAGCTGGTTGTGGGAGGCCTGCGCACGGGCCAGGCCGTGCAACGCGCGCGACATGCCGGGCACACGGGCGAGGGCTTCGCGGTACTCGTCTTCGGCATCGTCGAACGCCCCGGCGGACCAGAGCGCATCGGCGTGTACGGTGAGCGCCTCGGGATTGAACGCGCCTTCCTGTTTCAGTACGCGCGCCTCGCGCTGCGCCTCAGCGAACTCGCCGACGCGCAGCGCCGACTTCACCCAGCCGATACGCGCGGGCACGCTGATGGAGCGGTCGTCGGAGACCGCGGCTCGTCGAAACGCCTCGAGCGCCTCGATGTAACGGGTCTCCTCGTAGAGCATGGTGCCGAGTTGAAGATGTACCGCGTCGTCTGGTCCGGACGTACGCCCGTACACGCCCGCGGACAGGGCCGCGACAGTCACCAGAAGCAGGAGAGGCAGGCGTACTGGTTTCGACATACCACCCTCGGTTGTTGCGCCGGACCGGGGGCCGCACCCGGAACCGGCGGGCTGGAACAGGGCGGTATTCTACTGCCGATAGCGCGCGATGCTACTTCTGATAATGCGCGGCGTTCACATCGATGAAGCTCTGCCACTTATCCGGCACTTCATCGAGCGCGAAAATGGCCTCCACCGGGCACGCCGGCACGCAGGCGCCGCAGTCGATGCACTCGTCGGGGTGGA
>CAZZGM010000357.1:0-3867 GCA_964653955.1 uncultured Bifidobacteriaceae bacterium
GCGAGTTCGGCTATTACTTCCCGCTGACGGCCAACTCCGACCAGCAGTACTTCTGGCGCGACACCGCTCTTGGTGAGCTCGAAGGTGCGCAGCAGCGCTGGCAGCTCGATCGCACCCGCAAGCAGGTGACCGGTGCGGCCACCTACTTCCTCGACACGGCGTCGGGCAGCCACACATTCAAGTTTGGTGGTGAGATGCTCCGAGAAATCGGCTGGGAAGGTTACGAGCAGCAGTTCGGCGGCAACATCGACCACCAGTATGCGAACGGCGTGTCGAGCACGGTGGTGTTCACGCTGCCGACCGCGACGTCGGTCGGAAAGCTGAAGGCGGGTCGTAATGGCGATCTGACGGCGCAGTCGGCTCTGAATGTGCTGGCCCTGTTCGTCAACGACACGTGGTCGACTGGCCGCCTGACGGTAAACGCCGGTATGCGTTACGACCGGTACTCCGGTTACCGGCCCGAGCAGGTGCAGCTGGCGGCCACGGGTTGCCCGGCGGAGTTCGCGGCACAGTGCCCGGCCGTGGTCGGTGCTGACACGTTCCCTCGGACAGACCTGTACACCTGGAACCAGGTGGCCCCGCGTATCGGCATGACCTTCGACCTGGCTGGCGACGGCCGGACGGTGCTGAAGGCCAACTACGGTCTGTTCTGGCACAACCCGGGTGTGGGCGTCGGCAGCGATTCCAACCCGAACTCCACTGCCAAGTCGGTCACCTACTCGTGGAACGACGCCAACGGCGACCGCCGGTGGCAGCCGGGTGAACAGGTCAACGAGACGGCGCGGGCTCTGTCGGGCTCGATCCAGCTGGATCCGAACATCAAGGCTCCCATCACGCACGAGGTCAGCACCTGGCTCGAGCGCCAGTTCACCGACACGATGGGCATGCGCGTCGGCTACGTGTTCAAGAACGAGAGCAACCTGATCGGCATCGGTATCCCGGGCCGTGACGCCCGCAACGGCGCCTACAGCGTGGCGTTCCCCTTCACCGACATTGGCGTGGACGGCATTCGCGGCACGGCAGACGACCGCGAACTGACGCTCTACGGTATGCCCAACTCGCCGACGGCCAGCACCGACTTCCCGCTGACCAACGTGGTGGAAAACCTGCCGCGCCAGTCGGCCTATAACACGGTGGAAATGAGCATCACCCGCCGCTACAGCAACCGCTGGTCGGCCCAGCTCGGTGGCGCGCACACCTGGATGAACGACTTCCCGGGTGCCGTGGCCAGCAGCTTCCCGCGCAACCCGAACCTGCCGGGACAGCTGAAGCGGACGATGTGGAACTTCAAGGCGACGGCCAGCTACGACGCCGCCTGGGGGATCCGCGTGTCGCCGGTGCTGCGTCACCAGTCGGGCGGCAACTTCGCCCGCCAGATCGCGGTGCCCGCCAGCGCGGCTACGCCGTTCGGCCTGATTCTGCCGGCATCGACGATTTACGCCGACGATCCGGCCGACAACCGTCAGGACAACATCTGGGTGTTCGACGTGCGTCTCGAGAAGACGGTGGAAGTTGCCCAGCGTGCCCGCGCGCGGTTCTTCCTCGACTTCTTCAACATTGCCAACAGCAGCGCCTCCGAGACCATCACGGTCACGACCGGCGCCAACTACCTGCGTCCCGCGAACATCCTGGCGCCGCGCACCGCGCGCCTGGGCATTCGTTTCCTCTGGTAGACCCGAGGAACCGGAACCTCTGAACTTCGGTCCAGAGGTTCCCCGTCATCCGGCCCGGCTCGCCAGCAGGCGGCCGGGCCCCGCCACTGGCTCCTGTGGGGGAGTCATGTTCGCGGGAGGTGCGTCACGACCGCCCTCCCGCGTTTTTTTCGCGCTGACAGCGCATCCCCGGGAGTAAACTCCGCGCGATGCGGCGAGATCCCCTGGAACGCCTGAGTATCCGGGCGGCCCTCGTGTTGGGATTCGGGAGCCTGGTCGGCCTGTGGGTGCTGACAGGGTGGGCGTTCTCCGAACGCCTGGCGGATCTCGAAGCCCAGACGTCGGCCGTCACCGCCCGTTTCGTCAGGGCGCAGGACGTACTGGCCACGGTCCGTACGCAGTTGAACTACAGTTCAATCACCCTGCGCGACGCACTGCTCGAAACCTCGTCCAACCCGGAGGTGCCGTACGAGCGGCGCATCGAGAACATCTATCAGACCATCCTCGAAGCGCTCGACAGCTACGAACCGGTTCTCGCATCCGGCAGCGCCAGCACGCACGTGTCGCGGCTGCAGGCCGAAGTGCAAGTATTTCAGGAGATGACGCGCCGCGTCCTGCAGGAGGACGCCGCCGGCGCATCCCGCATTCAGCTGCTCGAAGAACAGCTGGCGCCGCGGCGCACCACCGCCATTGCGCTGTCCGACGAAATCCGCGATTTGAATCGCCAGGCGCTGCTGCAGCACCAGATGGCCGTGGCAGCGCTTCACCGCGCCATCGAACAACAGTGGTGGTGGCGTCTCGGGCTGACATTGCTCATCAGCCTCGGCATCGCCCTCACCGCCGTCGTCTATGCGGGCTGGTTGGAAGATCGTCTGCGCCGGCAGCGGCTCCGGGATCAGCAGAGCGCGCGAGAGCTGCAGCAGCTTTCCGCCAGGCTGGTGGCCGCGCAGGAAGAAGAGCGCCGTATCATTGCGCGCGAGCTTCACGACGAAGTCGGTCAGGTGTTGAGCGCCATCAAGGTGGATCTGACACGGGCGCAGCGGGTATTCGAACAGCTTGGCGTCAGTACGTCGGAGCTGGAGGAGCCGCAGCAACTGGCTGATAGTGCACTCCGCACGGTTCGCGATTTGTCGCAGCTGTTGCGGCCGGCCGTGCTGGACGACCTCGGCCTTGCCGCCGCCATCGACTGGCTGCTGCGCGGCATGGCTCGCCGGAACGAGTTGCAGACGTCTCTCGTCCAGGATGGCCCGATTCCACGACTGGCACCGGAAACCGAAGTAGCGGCCTTTCGCGTCATCCAGGAAGCGCTGACCAACGTGGCGCGGCACGCCGGCGCGCGCCGCTGCGTGGTCCGTCTTGCCTCGCACGAGCACTGGCTGACCATTCGCGTCGAAGACGACGGGCGGGGGTTCGATGACGAAGCGGCCTGCAGCCAGCACGGTATGGGGCTGATTGGCATGCGCGAGCGCGTGTCGGAACGCGGCGGCACGTTCGACATCACGTCCGTGCCGGGACTGGGAACGCGGCTGTTCGTCAGGCTTCCCGGCCTGACGCAGGAAACAACGCCAACGGAGGTGGACGAGACGTTGCCGTTCGGCAACCTGAGTCCACCGGGACAGGAGACACGAATCCGGCATGCCTGAGCTGCGGTTGCTGATTGGCGACGATCACACGCTCTTCCGTCACGGACTCCGCAAGATTCTCGAGGAGCAACCCGAGTGGGAGGTGGTAGCCGAGGCCGATAACGGACGGTCGGCGGTCCGGAAAGCCACGACGCTCGAACCCGACATCGTGATTCTCGACATCGGCATGCCGGTGCTCAACGGCATCGACGCGACGCGGCAGATCACGCGCAAACTGCCGAAGGTGCGCGTGCTCATCCTCAGCATGCACGCCGACGAAGCCTATGTGGTCCGCGCGCTGAGCGCCGGCGCGGCCGGCTATCTGCTGAAGGACTCGGCCGGCAAGGACCTCATTCGCGCGGTGACGGCCATTGCCGAAGGCACGTCGTTTTTCAGTCCGGCCATCTCTCGGCTGATGCTCGACGACTACATGAGGCGCGCGACCAACGCCAACGTCACGGACCGGTACGACACGTTGTCCGATCGCGAACGTGAAATTTTCCAGCTGGTGGCCGAGGGCCGCAGCAACAAGGAGGTGGCGGAGCTGCTGGACATCAGCCCGGCCACGGTCGAGACGCACCGCGCACGCGTCC
>CAZZGM010000358.1:0-3866 GCA_964653955.1 uncultured Bifidobacteriaceae bacterium
TCCGCGGGCATTCCCGTCATCCGGATGCCCGTCATCTGCGCGTCCCGCGAGGAGCGTGACCGGCTGTACGCGGCCGGCCGTGAGAAACGGCTCGGGGTTGGCCTGATGTACCCGGGTGCGGTCACGCAGATTCCGGAACTGCGGGAGCATCTGCACGGCATCAGCTGTCCTGTCGCAGAAGACCTGGCCGGCCGGTTGTTGACGGTTCCGGTTCACCCATTCGTATCGACCGACGATCGTCGTGCGATTGCGCGGCTCCTCGCGCCTGAAGGAGCCGGCACATGATCGAGCTGTTGTTCTGGTCGTGCGTGGGGTTTGTCGTCTACGCCTACGCGGGATATCCCGCAGCCATGTACATCGTGTCGCGGTTGCGTCCGCGGCCTGTTGCCGCCACGGCGGACTCGACGCCAACGGTCTCGTTCATCATTACCGTTCACAACGAGCAAGCGCGCATCGAATCCAAGATCGCCAATACGCTGGCCATCGACTATCCCCGCGATCGCTTCGAGATCATCGTTGCGTCGGATCAATCGACGGACGGCACGCACGACATCGTCGCGCGATATGCCGATCACGGGGTCCGCCTGATCGTGGCACCGGAGCGGCGAGGCAAGGAATTCGCGCAGGGCGTGGCCATTGGCGAGTCGAGCGGCGACATCCTTGTGTTTTCCGACGTCGCCACGCGGTTGGATCCACATGGTGTCCGCGCCATCGTCGCACCGTTCGGCGATCCAACCGTAGGCGCGGTCAGCAGCGTCGACCGCATGGTGGACGCGGACGGGCAGGTCACCGGTGAAGGGGCATACGTCCGCTACGAGATGTTCCTGCGATCGGTCGAATCGGCTGCCGGAACCGTGGTGGGATTGAGCGGCTCGTTCTTCGCGGCGCGGCGCGACGTCTGCCAGCCCTGGGCCGTGGACCTGCCGAGCGATTTCGTCACGCTGCTGAACACGCTCAGGCGCGGCCTGCGCGGCGTCTCGGAGCCGGCCGCGTGTGGCTACTACCAGAACATTGCCGACGAGCGCCGTGAGTACGGCCGCAAGGTGCGAACCGTGGTCCGCGGCATCGCGGGCGTGTTCAGGCATCTCGAGCTGCTGAATCCGTTCCGGTATGGCCTGGCGGCGTGGCAGCTGTTCAGCCACAAGCTCTGCCGATGGCTGGTACCCTTCGCGCTCATCGGCGCGTTCGCGGTTAACCTGGTGCTGGCGACCCGCTCCCGCTTCTACCTGGTACTGGCCGTTGTGCAAATCGTTGGCTATGGTGTCGCGGTACTCGGTATTCCGGTGCGGTCACGGCTGTCGGGATTACCCCGGCTAATGACGTTCCTCGTTCTGGTGAACGTGTCGATTCTGAACGCGTGGTACGACTTCGTCCGTGGCCGCCGCGTTGTCGTATGGGAGCCGTCGAAACGCTGAGCGGCGTCTACGGCTTATCTATCAGATCCGGCCATGCGTACCCAGTCCTGGAAAGCCCTTGTCAAGTCGGGTGTGGCGCGCATTCTCTATTCCACAGGCCTCCTGCAACTCTTCGTCAGGCGCCGCTGCCGGGATCGCGTCGTCGTACTCACCTATCATCGCGTGCTGTCGGAGGGCGACTTCCACCGGACCTGGTCTCATCCTGGCATGGTGGTCCGCCGGCAGACCTTCGAAACGCACCTTCAGTTGTTGCGCCGCCACTTCCGGATGCTGTCGGTCGAGGAGTTCGCGACATACCTGCGCTCCGGAACGCCAATACCTGGGCCGTGCTGCCTCATCACGTTCGATGACGGCTGGGTCGACACGTTTGAAGAGGCGTGGCCGGCTCTGATGCAACATGCTGTACCAGCGGTGGTGTTCCTCCCGGTTGACGTGGTCGGGTCGGATCGGCCGTTCTGGCAGGAGCAGCTGGGGCAGGCCCTTTACGGAGCCTGGGAACGGGCCCGCCTGGACGGCCACGTTCGGGCAACCTGCGAACAGGTGCTGCCGGCCCGCCTTCATCAGGTGCTGGACGCGGCACCCGAGCGCGTCCGTGACTCCATCTACCACGCCACTCAACAATTGAAGGCGAATCCTGACGGACTCGATCCCTGGGATGTCGTGAACGCGCTGCAGCACATCGTGGGCGAGGAGCCCGGGGCCGTCGACCGGCTGATGGCGTGGGAACAGGTCAGGACGATGGCCGAAGGCGGCGTGGTGTTTGGCGGGCATGGCGCTACGCACCGGATTCTGACGTCCCTGCCCATCGATGCCGCATCGTCGGAAATCGTTCGGTCGGCTCAGACCCTCGAGCACGAACTGGGCCAACGTCCGGTAGCTTTCGCGTATCCCAACGGCGACTGGAACCCACCGGTCGCAGGCGAGGTGAGGAGAACCGGCTACCAGATCGCGTTCTCGACCACACCAGGCCGCGTGTCGGCGGCCGAAGACCCGCTTGCCATCAGGCGGATCAACGTGAGCGAGAGTACGGCAGCGACGGCCCCCCTACTCCTCCTCAGGATGGCGGGGTTAATCTGATGGGCATGACCGTAGCAGCACCCGCGTTGCGACACTCGCCGGCCGACAGCGAACGCGCGAAGCCTGCCGCGTCCGTGACTCCCGTAAACAGTCTTCGACTACTCTTCGCGGGTTACCTGTTCTTGGTTGCACTCGAGTACGGGGGGCTTCACTCGACGATTCCGTTCCTGCAGGCATTGCATCTGTCGACGCTGCTGCATTGGGGCCTGCTCGGTATCCTGATCTTCAGCGTCAAGCTATCCGAGTCGCTGCGTACGCGGCAGATGGTGCTCCTTCTGGCGCTCTGGTTCATGACCGCCTTCTCGGTGCTCCATGCGGAGATCCAGACGCGAGCGTTCGAGCTCGTGCGGCCCCAGGCCGAAAGCGTCGCGTTTGCGCTGGTCACCATTTACGTCCTGAACGAACGCCGCCGCATCGACAAGCTGGCCATGCTGTTGGCGCTCGCCGCCGCGGTAATGGTCTGGAGAAACCTCGGAGCCATGAGCAGCGCCCGGCTGGGTGGTCTCGCCGCCCCATACTTCATGGGCGACAACAACGACTTCGCCTGGGGCATGCTGGTCATGCTTCCGGTCATTGCCGTCCTCTTGTTCGGGCAACGGGGACTGACGATACGCCTTCTCGGGCTCGCCGGGCTCGCTGCCTGTGTTGTCGGCGTGGTCTATTCCCAGTCACGGGGCGGCGCCCTCGGTCTGGCGGCAGCAATGTTGTATGGCTGGTGGTTCGTCAGCACAAGGCGCGTCCTAGGCATGGTCGCAGCGATCGTGGTCGCGGTCGGTGTTTACGGTGTCGCCCCCGCGGGGTACTTCGACCGGATGGAAACGGTGGCCACCTACGAGGAAGACAACTCGGCCCAGGGCCGGCTGGAGGCATGGACCCGGGCAGTCGAGATGGCGCTGGAACACCCGCTTGGGGTTGGCGCCGGGAACTTCCCGAGCGCCTATGGACGGCACTATTTGGATCTCAACTCGACGCGAATCGGCTGGGGTGCCGCACGGTGGATTGCACCCCACAGCATCTACTTCCGCACCCTCGGTGAGTACGGCTTTCCCGGCCTTTTTCTGCTCCTGTGGTTGATCGCAGCGTGCATGAGGGAAAACAGCGCGTCCGCACGGCTGCTTCAGCAGCAAGCCGATCCGCGCGTGGATGCCCGCTGGCCGCTGCTCGTCAACATGAGCATTGTCGGGTTTGCCGTCGCCGGCACCTTCCTCGGTGGATTCGACTATCCGCACCTTTTCCTCCTCGTCGGGCTGACACTCGCGACGCGGCGCCTTGCAGCAAGCGGGGCCGCGGCAGAACCGGTACCTGCAGTTCGGCGGCATCCCGGCCGCGCACTTGCGCCGGCCATGACGTGGAGAAAAGCAAACCTGCGGGCCG
>CAZZGM010000359.1:0-3831 GCA_964653955.1 uncultured Bifidobacteriaceae bacterium
CCGCGCGGCAGCGCGCGAAGATGCGCAGCAGCGCGCCTTCGGCGTCGAGCGGCGTGTCGGGCCCGAGGATGCGCGTGGGTGGCACCCCGCCGTCGAGTACCAGAGCCAGCGTGTGCGCCGGATGGCGCCGCGCGGACCCGGTTTCGGCGCGGGACCTGGTCCGGGTGGCCTGATGGGACCCAACCTGCGCGCGCTCGACCTGAGCGACGCGCAGCGGCAGCAGGTGCGGGACATCATGTCCACGCACAACGCCGAATTCCGTGCCATCGGCGAACGGACGCGCGAAGCGGCCCGCGGCCTCAACGCGCTGATTGCGGCCGACACGCTGGATGAGGCCGCCATCCGTGCGAAGAGCGCGGACATTGCCGCCGTCCAGGCCGACGCGGCCGTCCTGCGTGCCCGCGTGCACCAGGACGTGTTCAGCATCCTGACCGCCGAGCAGCAGGCAAAGTCCCGCGAACTCCGGGACCGTGCCGAGGAGCGCCGGAAGGAGCGCGCCTCCCAGCTCCGCGAGCGTCGCCAGCCGCGCCGCCCCGGGGTATTCTGAACCACGGCCCGTCGGGGCCCGCATTCACACCGTCCATCCGGTGGTCCGGCCCGCTCATCCACCCGCAGGCGCGTGCACACGGCGGCTGCGGTACGATGAGAGGCTGGATCACCCGCCATGTCCCATCTTCGTATCTCCGCCCTCATCGTGATCCTGGCGGCCGGCACGCTGGCCGCCCAGGTTCGTCCCCTCTACAACCGCGGTGCCGCCGGCCTGACGCTGCTGCTCGGGCGCCTGCAGACCACCGCCAGCGCGCTGCACACCGGCGCGCACCCGGACGATGAAGATTCGGCGTTGATTGCGACGCTGGCACGCGGCACCCACGCGCGGGTGGCGTACCTGTCGCTCAACCGCGGTGAAGGCGGCCAGAACATCATTGGCACGGAGCTGTTCGAGGCGCTGGGCGTGATCCGCACCGAAGAGCTGCTGCAGGCGCGCCGTCTCGACGGCGGCGAGCAGTTCTTCACCCGCACCATGGACTACGGCTTCTCCAAAACCCTGGCCGAAGCCGAAGCCAAGTGGGGGCGCCGCGAGGTGCTGGGCGACATGGTGCGGGTCATCCGCCAGTATCGCCCGCTGGTCATCACGTCCCGTTTCAGCGGAACACCTGCCGACGGTCACGGTCATCACCAGCTGGCCGGCGCGCTCACGCCGCCGGCGTTCGAAGCCGCGGCCAACCCCGACGAGTTCCCCGAACAGCTGGCCGAGGGCCTGCGCCCCTGGCAGGCGCGCAAGCTGTATGTGGGCCAGGGCTTCCGCCCCGATCCGTCGATGCCCGCCACCACCACGGTTGCCACGGGCATACCGGATCCGGTCACGGGCCGCTCGCACGCCGAGATTGCCTGGGAAGGCCGCAGCCAGCACAAGTCGCAGGAGATGGGCAGCCTCGAACTGCTCGGCCCACAGCAGTCGGCGCTGCGCCTGCTGACCAACCGCACGACCGCGCCGGGCACGAACGAAACGAATGTGTTCGATGGCATCGACACGTCGCTCGGCGGGCTGGCGCGCCTGGCCGGCCTTCCGGACAACGCACTCGCCAGCGAACTTGCCGCCATGAACGCCGCCGTCTCCGAAGCCGTGCGCGACTACGACGCGCGTTCGCCGGGCCGCATCGTTCCGGCGCTGGCGCGCGGGCTGGCCGCCACACGACAGGCACGCGCCACCCTCCGCGCACTCGGTGCTCCGGAGCAGGCCAGCTACGATGCGGACTTCCTGCTCGCGCACAAAGAAGACGACTTTGCCGAGGCGCTGGCGCTGGCCGCCGGCATCACGCTGGATCCGCTGGCCGATGCCGAAACGCTGACGCCAGGCGGCTCGGTGACGGTGACCGTTCGTACCTTCGTCGCCGACGGCTCCGGCGTCACGCTGGGCGCACCGCGCGTGACCGGCCCGCGCGGGTGGACCATCGCACCCGCGACCCCGGGTAATGACGCGGATGGCGACAATCCGTTTGCGCGCTTCTTCCGCGAGTTTCCTGCGGCCACGACCACGTTCCGTGCCAGCGCACCCGAGGACGCACCGTTCACGCAACCCTACTGGCTGGCGCAGCCACGCCAGGGCGATTCGTTCGTCTGGCCGGCCGGCGCACCAGGCGGCACGCCGTTCGACGCACCGTTGCTCACGGCGCACCAGCCCATCGAAGTGGCCGGTGTGACCTTCGAACTGACGCGGCCGGTCGAGTACCGCTACGCCGATCGCGTGCGCGGCGAAATCCGCCGATCGCCCGCCGTCGTCCCCGCGGTTGCCGTGGGACTGGAGTCGCGCCTGCTCATCGTGCCGTCCGGCGCGGCCGCGCAACAGCGCACCGTGGTGGTGCGTGTGTCGAGTCAGGCCGCGGATGACGTGAGTGGCAACGTGTCGCTCACGCTGCCCGCGGGGTGGACGGCACAGCCGGCATCGCTGCCTTTCACGCTGCGCCCGGGGGAACGCTCGGCCGCCAGCTTCGTGGTGTCCGCGCCCGTGCCCGTACCACAGGGCACGTTCGAGGTGCGCGCCGAAGCACGCGTCGGCTCAGCAAGTTACGGACACGACATGCAGGCGATTGCCTACCCGCACATCCAGACGCACCGGCTGTATCAACCGGCCACCGCGCGCGTGCAGGCGTTCGACGTGTCGGTGGCGCCGGTGACGGTGGGCTACATCATGGGCAGCGGCGATCAGGTGCCGGACGCCATCCGCCGTCTGGGCCTCGACGTCACGCTCATCGATGGCCCGATGCTGGCCACGGGCGATCTGTCGCGGTTCGACACCATCGTGGTCGGTGTGCGCGCGTCCGAAGCGCGGCCCGAGTTCGTCGCCGCCACCGCGCGGCTTCGTCAGTACATGGAGCAGGGCGGTACGCTCATCGTCCAGTATCAGCAGGGCGACTACGCGCAGCGCGGGCTGGCGCCGTTTCCCGGACAAATTGGCACGCGCGTCACGGACGAAACGGCGCCGGTGCGGATTCTGGAACCACAGCACGCGCGGTTCCGGTTTCCCAACACCATCGGGGAATCGGACTTCGACGGCTGGGTGCAGGAGCGCCACCTCTACGCGTTCACCACCTTCGACGAACGGTACACGCCGCTGCTCGAAGCCAACGATCCCGGCGAGCCGCCCAACAGTGGTGGTGAGCTGTACGCGCGGATTGGCAAGGGCCGCTACGTCTACACGTCGTACGCGTGGTTCCGTCAGTTGCCAGCCGGCGTGCCCGGCGCGTACCGGATGTTTGCCAACCTGCTGAGCCTGGCCCAGGCGCCCGACTAGCGGACTGTTTGGTCGATTCCCAAAGGGCCCGTTCCTTCGGAACGGGCCGGAAACCGGCGTTGAGCGCCGATGATGGCACTTGTGTTGCGCGTTGTGACGAATCCTCAATCAGCTGCGCTCGGCCGGTAATCGGTATCGTTCGAGCAACGCTGCGCCGTTGGCGCAGTCAACTCGAGTGATCTCCGGGAGAGACGTCGCGCGGCTGCGCGCCGGGAGCAACTCCCCGCGTCAGCGGGCGCGCAGCAGGCGCAGGCCGTTCAGCGTGACGGCCACGGTGGCACCCGTGTCCGCAAGCACGGCCAACCACAGCGGCGCCGAACCCATGGCGGCGGAAATGAGAAACGCCGTTTTCGTGAGCAGCGCCAGCGTCACGTTCTGACGGATGACGCCGAGGGCGCGGCGGGCGTGACGGCCGGCAAACGCCCCCTGGTCGCGATCGGCACCGGGCATGAGCATGACGTCGCCGCGCGTCATCGCGCCATCGATGTCGCCGGCTGCACGCTCCAGCGCCAGCCCCCCCCTGAACAGCACGCCGCGAC
>CAZZGM010000360.1:0-3818 GCA_964653955.1 uncultured Bifidobacteriaceae bacterium
CTCGTTGCCACCAACGCGCGCCTGACGAAAGCTCAGGCCACGCGCATGGCAACGAGCCCGATCGTGGTGTTTTCCACGGCACGGGGACGTGGTCCCGTCTGTCCCGTGCGCAACAGCGTCCGTGCATCGGCAAAACTCCCATCGGGGTTGCGCACGCCGGCGACAATCTGCCCCGTGTCCGGATCGATGATGTCGCCCACGGCGTTGACAGCAACGATGGCGCCGACGCTGAGACCGTTGGGCAGCGTGATGCTGTAGCTGCCCAGACCTGCTTTCATCGAGCGTCCGGGACCGCCGCTCTTGCCCACCGTCGCGCCGGCTCCGGCACCAATGGTTCCTTCGGCCACTGGCGCCGAGGATGCGGCGTCGGCCGCACGATAGCCGCAGTCCGCGGTCGGACGAATCTTCGCGTTGCCGCCCACAGGCAGGTCGAACAGGATGGCCGCCGGAACAATCGGCACCTTCGCCACGCGCACATCCCAACCGATGTCGTGTTCCTCGAGCCACCGGACGGCGCCGGTAGCAGCGTCGAGACCAAACGCGCTGCCTCCGGACAGCACCACGGCGTTGACCTTGTCGACCATGTTGGCGGGATCGAGCAGGTCCGTTTCGCGCGTCCCCGGTGCGCCGCCACGCTGCGACACGCCGCCCACGGCGCCTTCGCCTTCGACGACGATGACGGTGCAGCCCGTGGGACGTTCGGTGAGCGTGTGGTGGCCGACGCGAATGCCCGGGACAGCCGTCAGGGTCTGGTTCGTGGAACCAGCAGGTGGGGCTTGCGCGTGAACGACCGCGGCAGCCAGCAGAGCAGACAGGCCAGACATGACAACGCGGCAGGACATGGGACTCTCCGAACGGCACCGTGCACGATGACGGCACCGCCGTGCATCATATTACGGAGTCGCACACCGTTGACCGGCCCCGCATTGCCGGTCCACTATTCGTGGCGTGCCCAGCCAAGCCGAACTCGTGGACCGCGTGCTCCGTGAAGTGGATCGCGCCTCGGACGAAGTGGTGGCGTTCACGTGTGATCTGATCCGCATTCCCACCGTCAACCCGCCCGGCGAACATTACGACGCGTGCGCGCACTTCATTGGCGACACCCTGGCACGCTTCGGCTTCGACATCGAGTATCACGCCGCGGAAGGGCGGCCCGAGCACACCACTCGCCACCCGCGCATCAATGTGGTTGGTGCGCGACGCGGCGCGGGCGCGGGGCCCACGATCCACCTGAACGGCCATTTCGATGTGGTGCCGGCCGGCGCCGGCTGGACCACGGATCCGTTTGGCGGTGCGGTCATCGACGGACGCATCTACGGGCGGGGAGCCTGCGACATGAAAGCGGGCATTGCCGCGGCGGCATTCGCGGCCGAGGCCATTCGCCGCGCGGGCGTTGTGGTACCGGGCACCATCGAAGTGAGCGGTACGGTGGACGAAGAAAGCGGCGGTTACGCGGGCGTGGCCTGGCTGGCCCAGCACGGACGTCTGTCATCCGCGCGCACGGACTACTGCATCATTCCCGAGCCGCTCAACGTCGACCGTGTGTGCGTGGGGCATCGCGGTGTGTACTGGTTCGAGGTGGCCGCGCACGGACACATCGGCCACGGCAGCATGCCCTTCCTCGGCGTGAACGCCGTCGAGGGGATGGGACACCTGCTCCAGGCCATTCGCGAGGAGCTGATGCCGGTACTGGCCGCTCGCCGAACTGACGTTCCGGTGGTTCCCGATGCCGCGCGCTATGCCACGCTCAACATCAACGGTATCGTCGGCGGTCAGCCGGTAGACGGCATCCAGACGCCGTGCGTGGCCGACATCTGCCGCGCCGTGTTCGATCGCCGCTTCCTCCTCGAAGAAGGCTTCGACACGGTGAAGCTCGAGATGGAACAACTCGTGGAGCGCGTGCGCGCGCGTATGCCGCGCGTACGCTACGAATTGACGGACCTCATGGTGGTCCACCCGACGCTGACGCCGTCCGACTCACCCGTGATCACGGCGGTGGAAGCCGGCATCAGCCATGTCCTGGGCCGGACTGCCACACGCGTGGCCAGTCCCGGCACCTACGACCACAAACACGTCGCGCGCATTGCCGGCGTGCCACACTGCGTGGCCTACGGTCCCGGTGAACTGGAACAGGCGCACCAGCCCGATGAGTACTGCCGCGTGGACGATCTGGTCAATGCCACCAAGGTGCTGGCGCTGTCGATCCTTCGCCTGACCGGCGCACTGCCGGCTGCCTGATCGAATCGCCAGGCGTCGTCTCGGGACACGCCCACGTTGCCACGGACGTACGTCTGGCCGCGCGCCACGTCAGCGTTCGTTGGGGAATCGTGTCGTTGGCAGGCCGGCCCAGGCCTGTGCGTAGAGATCCGATCGCGTTGCCAGATAGCCGGGATACGCCGTCCGCGCCCGCGCCACCACGGCGCGCTCCAGCGTGACGACCGCCACCGGATCGGTGGTCTCGCACAGGATCTCACCCGTCGGCGCCGCGCAGAACGACGGACCACCCAGCGCCACGCCCTGCTCTCCGCGCGGACGATTGACCGAGATCACGTAGGCACACGACGTCAGCGCGTTGGCCAGCAACACCGTACGCCACCGTGCAAAGGTGGCCGCTTCGCTGGCGCGCGGATTGACAATGGCTTCCGCGCCCTGCGCGCCGAGCAGGTGCGCACCTTCCGGCCGATTCATGTCCGAGCAGATTTGCAGTCCCAGCCGCAGGCCACACATGTCGACGACCGGTGACAGCACGTCGCCCGGTTCGTAGTGGCTGGTTTCCCAGAAGCCGTCTTCTTCGGGAAGGACGACTTTCCGGTACGACGTCACCAGCGTGCCCTGCTCATCGAACACGAGCGCGGTGTTGTGACGATGTCCCGTTTCCGAATCCACCACGATGGCTCCGCCCACCAGACCAATTCCCGCATCCCTCGCCGCCGACGCCATCATCCGATGCCTCGGTCCACCCGTTTCCTCCGCATCGTCATCCCTGCGGACTTTCGTGGCTGGCGACCAGGGATTGAGAGGTATCTCGGGCAGCACCGCCAGGCGTGCCCCGAGGTGACGGGCCTCCGCGAGACGGGCGCGCAGGCGCGCGTCCGGTGCGTCGTCGAAGAACGTGTCGGAGATGAGAGCAATGGCGAGTGTCATGAGGATGAAGGCGCGAGTTCGAACGTATCGCGGACGCCGTCGAAGTCCGGATCGCGCGGGAGGCGCCACCGCGTGAATGCAGCCAGCTCGGCCAGCGGCTTCTCGAGATGCCGCCTGGTCTGCACGACATCTCCGCGCATGGCGTGCAGCGCGGCCATGTAGTAGCGGGTGAACGGATCGTCCGCGCCTGCCGCCAGACGTTCGTCGAACGCCTTGATGGCGCGATCTTCGTAGGTCTGCGCGGTGTCGTTGTCGCCCTTGCGCCGGTACGCGGCGGCCAGCTTCTGGCTGATCTCGATGCTGGTGCGCGCACGCAGCGCGTGGTCGCCGGTCGAGACGAACTCCAGTTCGCGCCGGTACTCGCGGATGGCCTCGTCATAACAGCCACGCAGGTAGAACACGTAACCCAGGCGTGACCGCGCGCCGACAATGAGCAGCCCGCGCGTGCCGGACATGGCCTGCTCCTGCAGCAGCACCGCCGCCCGCGCCTCACGTTCGGCATCGTCCAGGTCGCCGCGGAGTGCGTACAACAGCGCAAGCTGCAGGTGTGTGTAGCCCGCGTCCGGGTTCAGATCCAGAGCCCGGCGAAAGTGCTCGATGGCCAGGTCGACAGTGCCCTTGCCCAGCCAGTACTGGCGCGCCAGGTTGGAGTGTCCTTCGGCGTTGTCCGGCGC
>CAZZGM010000361.1:0-3811 GCA_964653955.1 uncultured Bifidobacteriaceae bacterium
CCACGAGTACGGGCCGTCCACGTCGCCGTGGAATCGGCGGCCCCCGTCGACCCAGCCGGGACCCCGGCGGACCGATCCGCCGACGCCGACCACCGACTGGAAGCCGGGGCAGACCGTCGAGTACACGCGGACGATGTTCGTGGGACGGTATCCGTACGTCGGCGCGGCCCGCGTCGTGGCCGGGCTCTACGCGCCGGACACCAACGAACGCGTGAAGCTCACCGGCGACGAGCGCGGCGATCGGTCGTACAAGGTGGCCGATTTCGAACTGCTGCCGCAGACCGAAAACATCTTCCTGATTTTCAAGGACGGCTGGCATGCGACCGAGGTGGTGAACCAGGGCGCCGCCCGCGCGGAATGGCAGTGGATGAAGAAGGAAGCCACCGTCACGTTCCGGAACCCGAAGCGCGACGTCACGCTGTATCTGCAGGCGGACAACCCCTCTGACAGCCCGAATGCCGGACGCCAGCTCGAGGTGTGGCTGGGCGAACAACTGCTGGGCACGGCCATCCTGCCGCGTGAACCCGACAACGTCGACACGTTTGCCATTTCGAGCGCACAGCTTGGTGATGGCGAGATGGTGGAGCTGCGCTTCGTGGCCGATAAGACCTTCGTGCCGTCGCTCGAGCCGGGAGCGGCGAGCGGCGACGAGCGGGAACTGGGCGCGCGCGTGTTCCACGCGTTCGTGCAATAGGTAGATAAAGGCAGAAGGCAGAAGGCAGAAGGCAGAAGGCAGAAGGCACAAGGCAAAAAGAGAGGCAGCGGGAAAGGCGGAAGGCAAAAGAGGTATGCACGTGTCGAGGTGTTCGTTCTGTCGCGTTTTGCCTCTTGCCGTTCGCCTTCGACCGTGTGCCTTTCGCCTTGCGCCTTGTGCCTTTTTCCTCCTCTTCCTCCTCAGTCCCAGCCCCGCCTTCGCCGACATCCTGACCTTCACGACGGGCCGCCTCATGTCGGTGGCGTCCGCGCGCATCGACGGCGATCGCCTGCTGGTCACCCTGCACGGCGGGGGAGAAGCCGTCATTTCGCGGGCGCTCATCGCACGGATTGACCCGGACGAAGTGCCCGATCCCGTTGCGCCGGCTGGCGAAACCGGCGAGGGCGAATCCGCCGCGGATGAGGTGGCGTCACTGGCGGCCATGCCGGCGGCGCTCGGCGGCCGGCCCTTCGCGGACGTCATTGCCATGGCGGCAGCCACCCACGGCGTGGATGCGCGACTGGTGCACGCCGTCATTGAAACCGAATCCAACTACCGGCCCCGCGCGCGGTCGCACAAGGGCGCCCGCGGGCTGATGCAGCTCATGCCGGCCACGGCCCGCCAGTATGCCGTCGGCGACCCCTACGACCCGCGCGCCAATGTCGATGCGGGCGTCCGCCACCTGAAGGATCTCCTCTCCCGCTTCGAACTCCGCCTGGCCCTGGCCGCCTACAACGCCGGCGAGGCCACGGTCCGCCGTTACGGCGGCATGCCGCCCTACGCGGAAACCCGTGCCTACGTGGCTCGGATTCTCGGCCTGATCGGCCGATAACCGGAAACGGCCGAATCGACGGCCGTGCCGTCTAACTTCGTGTAACATCTTTCAGGACAATCTTTTAGGGATGGAGTTCCGTTGCCGGCTCGGCACCCCGTCGGGCGAAATCATCGAGGGCGTTTACATTGCCCAGAACGAGACGGCGCTGCGCCGCGAACTCGAGGACAAGGGGCTTCATGTCCTGTCCCTGCGCGCCCGCGGCGGACTGGGCGGACTGTCGCTGGGCAACCGCCGGCACAAGGTCAAGCGGCACGAGTTCCTCGTGTTCAACCAGGAACTGGCCACGCTGCTGAAGGCCGGCATGCCGCTCGTGCAATCACTGGACATCCTGCGCATGCGTCTGTCCAATCCGGTGTTCAAGGCCGTGCTGGACGATGTGTATGAGAAGGTCCGCGGAGGCACGGCGTTGTCCGACGCGTTCCTCGCGCATGGTGAGCTCTTCCCGAGTGTGTACACGGCCTCGCTGATGGCGGGCGAGCGCTCCGGCAACCTCGATGCCGTGCTGCGCCGCTTCGTCGCCTACGCGAAAACCGTGGATCAGGTGCGGTCGAAAACCATTTCCGCGCTCATCTACCCGGTCATTCTCATCGGCCTCGCGCTCTCGCTGGTCGGGCTCATCGTCATCAAGGTGGTGCCGACGTTTTCGGAGTTTTACGGCAGCTTCGGCGCCGAGTTGCCGCTGTCGACCCGGGTCATCGTGGGCGTGTCGGAACTGGTGCGTGGCCAGGCCGTGCTGCTGACGGTGGGCCTGGCGGGTGCGGCCCTGGCGTTTTATACGTGGGTGCGGCAGCCCGGACAACGGGCGCGGTTCGACCGGATGGTACTGAGCATTCCCGGCGTGGGCGCGAGCGTGCACAAGTTCGCCACCTCGCAGCTGGCGCGCACGCTGGCCACGCTGCTGGGCGGCGGTATCCCGCTGGTGAACTCGCTCGACATCGCTTCGCGCTCCACCGGTAACCGGTACCTCGGCACGGAACTGGAAATCGTCGCGCAGCGCGTGCGGGAAGGGCAGGGATTTGCCGCCACGCTGCTGGAAAGGAAGACGGTGCCCGACGTGGCCGTCAAGATGATCGAAGTGGGAGAGTCGACCGGGGCGCTGCAGGAAATGCTGAACAGCCTGGCGGACTTCTACGACGAAGAAATCGACACCGAGGTCGGCCGCTTTGTGACGCTCATCGAGCCCGCACTGCTGGTCATCATGGGCATCGTCATTGCCGCCATCGTGCTGGCGCTCTACATGCCGCTCTTCCAGCTCACCACGGTCATCGGGAGCAGTTGATGGACGCAATCACGCCTCCTTCGGACATCGACGCGCTCGATCCCGAGGTTCTCGATACCGAGGCACTGGTCGACGAGACCTCCGAGTCGCCGGCGGCGGCGGCGGCCCGGACGGCCGAAGTGGAGCAGGCCCGCCGCCTGGCGGCGCGGTATCGGCTGGAGTTCCTGGACATGCGGGAATTCCGCATCGATCAGGAGCTGTTCCGGACGATTCCGGCGGACCTGATGCTGCGGTACGGCTTCGTGCCGAGCCGGCGCGATGGCCGGGCGCTCGTGATCGTGGTGTCCGATCCAACGGACCTGCCGATGATCGACGAGCTCAGCGTGCTGCTGGGCACGCCCGTCAGGGTGCTGGTGGGCGCGAAGTCGGCCATCGAATCGATCCTGAAGAAGAGCGAGAGCTCGCAGCGTCTGCTGGACGAAGCCACCGAAGAGTTTCAGATCCAGGTGCTGCGCGAAGACGAGGCCGGCGACGAAAACCTGAGCCTCGAGCGGCTGACGAGCGACGACAGCCCCATCATCAAGCTGGTGCACCGCACCATCTTCACGGCCATCCAGCGCCGCGCCTCCGACATCCACATCGAGACGCAGGACGATGCGGTGTACGTGAAGTACCGGGTGGACGGCGTGTTGCAGCCGGCCATGCGGCCGATTGCCAAGCGCTTTCACAGCGCCATCATTTCGCGCATCAAGGTGATGGCCGAACTCGACATTGCCGAGAAGCGTGTGCCGCAGGACGGCCGCTTCAAGCTGAAGGTGCCGGGCAAGACCATCGACTTCCGCGTATCGGTCATGCCGAGCGCGCACGGCGAAGACGCGGTCATCCGTATCCTCGACAAGCAGTCGATCAGCGAGCAGTTCACCGAGCTGCGCCTCGAGATTCTGGGATTTCCGGATCTGGAACTCAGGCGGTTCCGGAAGTACATCCGCGAGCCCTACGGCATGGTGCTGGTGACGGGGCCGACCGGTTCGGGTAAAACGACCACGCTCTATGCGGCGCTGGC
>CAZZGM010000362.1:0-3801 GCA_964653955.1 uncultured Bifidobacteriaceae bacterium
TGAACATGCCCTTCTGCGCGTACTGCGTGCAGATCTCCACGACCTTGCGGCTGTCTTCCACCGAGGCCTTCGTGGCGCCTTCGAGCTTGATGTTGGCCTTGATGAACTCGACGGCGCGATAGGCACCAGTGGTCACCGCCTGAATCGTCGCGCCGGTGAACCAGTAGATCACCGCACCACCCGTGATGAGCCCGAGCAGGAACGGCGGATGCAGGATGGACAGCTTGCTGATGGCCGCCTGATCCGACAGGCCCTGCGTCAACGCCATGATGATCGCGAAAATCATGGTCGTCGCACCGACGACGGCCGTGCCGATGAGAACGGGCTTGGCCGTGGCCTTGAAGGTGTTGCCGGCGCCGTCGTTTTCCTCGAGCAGCTCCTTCGCCACGTGGAAGTTGACCTTGAAACCGAAGTCGCGCTCGATTTCCTTCTCCACGCCCGGAATCTGTTCGATGGTCGACAGCTCGAACACCGACTGCGCGTTGTCGGTGACCGGACCATAGGAATCGACGGCAATGGTCACCGGTCCCATGCCGAGGAAGCCGAAGGCCACCAGACCGAACGCGAAGATGGCCGGCGCCTGCATGATCGCATCGAGCCCCAGCATCGAGACGTAGTAGGCCACGGCCATCAGGCCCATGATGGCCAGACCCAGCCAGTAGCTGCTGAAGTTGCCGGCCACCAGGCCCGAGAGGATGTTGAGCGACGCACCGCCCTCGCGCGACGAAGAAACCACCTCCCGGACGTGCGCCGAGTTGGTCGAGGTGAAGATCTTGACGAACTCCGGAATGATCGCGCCCGCCAGCGTGCCGCAGGAGATGACCGTCGACAGCTGCCACCACAGCGACGTGTTGCCGCCCAGCGACGGAATCAGCAGATAGCTGAGCACATAGGTGAGCGCCACCGACACGAGCGAGGTCATCCACACCAGCGAGGTGAGCGGTGCCTCGAAGTCCATCTTCGTCAGGCCGGCATAGCGGCTCTTCGCAATGGCGTTGTTGACCAGATAAGAACCAGCCGAGGCCAGCACCATCATCACGCGCATCATGAAGATCCAGACCAGCAGCTGCACCTGCACGGCGGCCTCGGGTACGGCCAGCATGATGAACGAGATGAGCGCCACGCCCGTCACGCCGTAGGTCTCGAACCCGTCGGCCGTCGGGCCGACCGAGTCACCGGCGTTGTCACCGGTGCAGTCCGCAATCACACCCGGGTTGCGGGCATCGTCTTCCTTGATCTTGAAGACGACCTTCATCAGGTCGGAACCGATGTCGGCAATCTTCGTGAAGATGCCGCCGGCAATACGCAGTGCCGCCGCGCCCAGCGACTCGCCAATGGCGAAGCCGAGGAAGCAGACGCCCGCGTACTCGCCCGGGATGAACAGCAGGATGGCGAGCATGAAGAGCAGCTCCACCGAGATGAGCATCATGCCGACGCTCATGCCCGATCGGAGCGGGATGTCGCACACCGGGAACGCCTCGCCCCTGAGTCCCGCGAAGGCCGTCCGCGAGTTGGCGAGCGTGTTGATCCGGATGCCGTACCACGCCACGCCGTAGCTGCCGGCAATGCCAATCAGGCTGAAGAACAGCACCATGGCAATCTTGTAGGCCTCGAGACCGATGAGCATGAAATACGCCACCATCACCGTGCCGATGAACAGCTCGAGAATCAGCAGGAAGCGGCCCTGCTGCAGGAGATAGGCCTTGCACGTCTCGTAGATCAACTCGGAGATGTCGGCCATCGATCGGTGCACGGGCAGGTTCTTCACGCCCACGTACACCCACAGGCCGAACAGCAGGCCGAGCACGCACACCACCAGACCGGTGAGCAGAATCTGGTGCCCGTTCATCCCCAGGAAGTCACCCTGACGCAGGTCCGGCAACTGGATGTTGATCTCTCCGCCGGGCGCGTGCTCCCCGTGCGTCTGCTGCGCCGCCACCGGCCCTCCGGCTACCGCCAGCGCAAGAACCAGCATGGCCGCACCGGCAAGGCGCCGGCCCATCACGTGCTCGCAAAGTCTCGTCAGCATGTTCTCCCGTCCTCGATAAGCACGACGAACCTTATCCCTCCGTCCGCGCGCCTGCACGAACGGACCGGGGACCCGTGTCCCCCCGCTCTTCGATCCGCTCCGGCAGCGCCATGCCGCCGGTGAGGAATATCCGGATGCCTTCCTCCACGGAAAGATCCGGAAACAACGCCCGCTCCTTCGCGCACACCACCACATCGCCCAGATACAGGTGGTTGGTGGGCACATACACCGCCAGCATCTCCTCGGCCCCCTGGCCACGATCGAGCATGAACTCCCTGGTCAGGAAGCCCAGCATCATGCCGTGGCGCGAGTCCTCGATGATGACCACCTTCTTGAAGCCCGCATCGTTGTCGGGCGAGAAGGCCGCCACCAGTTGTTTCACCGGCGCGTAGATTGTCTTGAAGAGCGGCACGTGGAGCAACCAGCTCTCGGCCCGCCTGAGGACGCGGCGTCCGAACACGTTGGTGGCCACCACACCCACCAGCCACACCACGGCAGCCGTCAGCGCCACGCCCAGGCCGGGCACCGATCGCCCCAGCACGCGCGTGGAAATGGGCGTCGCCACATCGTCCACGAACCGGAAAATCCAGATGAGCGTCACCAGGCTCACGATGAGCGGAACTGTGACGATGATGCCGGTGAGAAAGGTGCGGCGGAGCCATCCCATGATCGATCAGGCACCCCGCAGGGTCAGCCACACCAGCGTCACGACGGCCAGTACCATCCGGTACGCCGCGAACGCATGAAGCGTGTGTCCCGCCAGGTAACGAATGAAGTATTTCACCGTGATGTAGCCCACCACCGCCGACACCACCAGGCCCACGGCAAACAACCCGATGGGCAGCCCCTCGGCTGGTGCCTTCATCATCTCGAGCACCTGCTTGGCCGCCGCGGCCAGCACGGCCGGCAGGCTGAGCAGGAACACGAACCGGGCGGCCGCTTCACGCCGCAGCCCGAACAGCATGGCCACGATGAGCGTGGCTCCCGACCGCGACACACCTGGTATCAGGGCCGACGCCTGCGCCACGCCAATGGCCAGCGCTTCACCATACCCGATGGTGTCTTCGCCGCGCCGCTTCGCGCCCAGCCGCTCCGCCGCAATCAGGCCCATGCCGCCGACGGCCAGGGCCACGGCCACAACCGCCGGGGAACGCAGGGTTGTCTCGATGATGTCCGCGAACGTCAGGCCCACCACCACCACCGGCAGTGTGCCGACGAGGATGAGTCGGCCCAGGCGTTCCCAGCCACCGTCCCGTCCCGACAGCGCACCGGGCGCCGCCGCCGTGAGGTAGTACACATCGCGGCGGAAATATGCCACGACAGCCAGCAGCGTCCCGACGTGGCAGGCCACGTCGAAGGCCAGTCCGAAGCGGCCCGGGTCCCAGCCGAAGAAGGCGCGCGCGAGAATCAGGTGACCTGAACTCGACACGGGCAGGAACTCGGTGACCCCCTGGACGACGCCGAGCAGCGCCGCGGCGACGAGGTCCACCGGCGCCTACAAGGCCTGACGCGCCGCCGTCTGGGGCCGGCTTTGTGCCTGCTTGCCGCTCAGGAGGATGGCCACGGCCGCGGCAATGAACACCGTCGAGTACGTGCCGCTCGCGATGCCGACAAGCATGGTGAACGCAAAGCCCTCCAGGGCCTCGCCGCCGAACAGATACAGCGCCAGCACCGCCAGGAACGTGGTGCCGGCCGTGATGATCGTCCGGGCCAGGGTCTGGTTAACGCTGGTGTTCACCACGGTCTCCAGCGAATCGCGCCGCTTGCTCCGC
>CAZZGM010000363.1:0-3789 GCA_964653955.1 uncultured Bifidobacteriaceae bacterium
AGGATGGCTCGTATGAGCTCTTCGGGCATGGCGTGTGCCGCCAGCTCGTCCTCCTGCTCGCAGGCCTTCCGGCCCGCGTCGACCACGGCCGCATACTGGTCCAGATAGGCTCGGCAGTTCCGGCATTTGTCCAGGTGAACTTCGAACGTCTGGCGGACATCGACCGGCAGATCGCCCGCAAGGTAGTCGGCCAGAAAATCAGCGCACGCACGACAGGTGAGCTTGTTCATGGGGGTCAACGTCTCCCGAGCCTCGGTGCGACCAGGGTGCGCAGGGCCTGTCGGGCGCGATGCAGGCGCAGCTTCACCGCGTTTGGGGTTACGCCCAGTTGTTCGGCCACCTCGTTGGTTCCTATGCCTTCGATGTCGCGCAGGAGCAGGATGGTTCGGTAGTGGTCCGGCAACTGGTCGATGGCGGCGCGGACGGCCTGCTGTTCCTCGAGCCGTGCCAGCCGCTGTTCGGCCGTTTCGTCGCCGGTGTCGAACCGCTCGGCGAAATGGCCGTTATCGCGAAAGACGGGCAGGAGATGGTCGAGCGACTCTTCCGGCTTCCGCTTGCGCGTCCGCAGTTTCATGAGCGAGACGTTCACGGCAATCCGGTGCAGCCATGTCGACAGCAGTGAACCGCCCTGGAACCTGGGGAGGGAACGGTACGCGTTCAGGAACGTCTCCTGCACGGCGTCCCGGGCATCTTCTTCGTTGGAAAGCAGGCGGCGCGTCACGGCCAACAGGCGGCCGCCATTCGTACGGACAAGCTGCTCGAAGGCTCCCGGCGCGCCCGCCCGCAGCTGCTCGAGCAGAGCCGCGTCGGGCGACGAGGGTTCGGGATTCGTAGAGGGTGGCGTCGGGGACACTTCCGTTAGGATACGGCGAAACACGAAGCGGCGAAGACTCGACATCGTCTGGTCGGGTGACGGGGGGCCGTCGTTCGTGAGCACCGTGCGGGCCGTGTTGCCGGAAATCCGTCGTTCCAGGCACTCAGTGAGCGGCTTTGGCGCACGTTCGAGCTGGCAACGCACTTGTATACGGAGTTGACCATGCGTATCCGTCTGCTGCTCTCCCTCGCACTGCTGGTCCTGGCCGCCTCCATTCACGTGCAGGCGCAGTCCAGCCGCTGCGCGGACTGCCACATTGCCAACCAGCAGGCCGCCGCACCCAACTGGAGCGGGTTTGCCCTCCGTCATCTGCAGGACTGGGACTTCTCGCCGCACTCCCGCAACAACGTCGGCTGCGACCGGTGCCACGGCGGCGATCCGACGACGTTCGACAAGTTCCAGGCGCATCGGCAGATGCTGCCCGTGAGCAGCCCGGCCAGTCCGGCCAATCGTGTCAACCTGCCGCAAACGTGCGGCGCCTGCCACACGGGCCCGTTCGTGGCCTTTCAGAAAAGCCAGCACTATGCGCTTCTGAAATCGGGTGACGGGCGCGGCCCGACGTGCTCCACGTGCCATGGGGAGGTCGGGGCGCACCTGCTGTCGCCGTCCTCGTTGTCGCGGCAGTGCAACACGTGCCACGGCCCCGGCCGTGAAGTGCCACGGCCAGGCCGGTCGGAGGAAGCGCAGTTGCTGATGACCGCGGTCCGGGACGTGCGTGCGCAGCTCAACGAAGCACAGTCGGTCATCCGGCGCATTCGCGACAAGAACGAGCGGGCGAAGTTCGAGGAGCAGTACCGTCAGGCGGAGGTCCCGGTCATCGAGGCACGGAACGCCGGCCACGAGTTCGTGTTCGACAACCTGAAGGAGCGGCTCGACCGCGCGCAGCAGCGCACCAGCGCGCTGCTGGATGCCCTGGCCAATCGTTCGGGCCGCTGACCTGCCGGTAGCAGTGGTGGCGAGACGGCTGGCGACTATCGCGTGGCAGCAACAGGAAAGGCCGGGACCATGGGCAGCTGCCGGTTGTCGCCCTCGTAGTAGACGCGTTCCAGAAAGAGCCCTGCCGACGGCGCCGTGAGCGTGGCCGGCAGGGCGGAATCGCCCTTCAGCAACCCATCGATGGCTTCGGGCGCCAGGCCACCGGTGCCGGCTTCGACGAGCACTCCCACCATCCGGCGCACCATCTTCCAGAGAAAGTGTGACCCGACGACACGGATGAGCAGCAGGTCGCCGGCCTCCGCCACGGTCACGCCTTCCACGAGCACCTGCGTCGACTTCATCTCCGGGTCATCATCGCTGAACGCACGGAAGTCGTGCATGCCGGAAAACCGGGCGGCGGCCGCGGTGACGCGCGCGATGTCCAGCGGATCCTTCACCCACCAAACGTACGGTTTCGCAAATGCCGAACGCCGCCGCGCCACCTGATAGAGGTAGCTGCGCGCCACCGCCGCATGACGCGCGTGGAAGCGGGCCGGCGCCGGTTCGACGCGGAGCAGGTTGATGTCGTGCGGCAGCAGCTCGTTGACCTGCCGGCGCAGACGTTCCGGCGTCAGCCGCGTCTGCACGTCGAGATGCGCCACCTGATGGAGCGCGTGCACGCCGGCATCGGTGCGGCCGGAACCCTGGAACTCGAAGGTCCGCTGACGCGTGACCTCGGCGACGGCGCGTTCGATGTCACCCTGAACCGTGCGGGCGTTCTTCTGTTTCTGCCAGCCGCTGTAGCGCGTACCGGCATATTCGAGCGTCACCTTGAAGCGGGGCACAGCCTCCGATCATAAGTCGGGAGTAGAATCCCGCACATGCATCGACCAGTTCACGCCGAGAACCTTCCCAAGCCCGTCGGTCCCTACGTGCCCGGCATGCACTTCGAACGCCTCGTGTTCGTCTCGGGGCAGGGCGCCACGGATCCGGCGACCGGCCAGCTCGTGGGACCCGACGTGGCCTCGCAGACGGAGCAGTGCCTGAAGAACCTGCGCGCCATTCTCCAGGCGGCCGGCTCCGATCTCCAGCACGTGTTGCGCTGCGGGGTGTTTCTGCTGGACATGAAGGAGTTCCAGCAGATGAACGAGGTCTACGCCCGCGTCTTCGGCGACCATCGGCCGGCGCGCACCACCATTCAGGCCGCCGGCCTGCCGGGCGAAGGACTGCGCGTCGAAATCGACTGCATCGCCTACGTGCCCTGAGGACGCAGGCCTCCGGGCTTCTTTCTGCGGTTCAGGTTGGCAGGTTCACCGATTCACACGGGAGCAGCGGCAGCGTCAGGCGCGGTTCTGCTTGATCACGTTCATCGCCGTGGTAATCACCGACGCGATGTCCGCCAGGTTCGACGGCAGGATGACCGTATCCGCGTTGTTGATGATCTTGCCGAACTCGTTGATGTACTGCTCGGCCACGCGCAGCTGGATGGCTTCGGCACCACCCGGGGCCTGTGTGGCGTCGGCCACTTTGCGGATGCCATCTGCCGTGGCGCTGGCGACGGCCAGGATGGCGGCCGCCTGACCTTCGGCTTCGTTGATCTGCTGCGTCTTCCGCGCCTCGGACGCCTTGATGGTCTGCTGTTTCTCACCTTCGGCGTTGTTGATGGCCGCGTCGCGCTGGCCTTCCGACGTCAGGATGACGGCGCGTTTCTCGCGCTCGGCGCGCATCTGCTTTTCCATGGCCGCCAGCACGTCCGCCGGCGGCGTGATGTTCTTGATTTCGTAGCGCAGCACCTTCACCCCCCACGGCTCGGTGGCCTTGTCGAGTTCGGCCACGACCGCGGTGTTGATGTGTGTCCGCTCCTCGAACGTGCGGTCCAGATCGATCTTGCCCACCTCGCTGCGCAGCGTGGTCTGAGCCAGTTGGATGATGGCAAACAGGTAGTCCGAAATCCCGTAGGACGCACGCTCGGGATTGAGCACCTTCAGATAGAGCACGCC
>CAZZGM010000364.1:0-3781 GCA_964653955.1 uncultured Bifidobacteriaceae bacterium
CATCCAGGGCGCCTGCGAGCGCATCAAGAACACGCCCCTGCCGCGGCAGTACGAATACTTTCCGCGCGTGCTCGTCGGCATCTACTGCCTGCTGCTGCCGTTCGGCATGGTGGAGGGCATGGGCCTGCTGACGCCGCTGGCGTCCACGCTGGTGAGCTTCATCTTCCTGGCGCTCGAATCGATCGGCCGGGACATCGAGGCGCCATTCGAGAACACGGTGCACGACACCCCCATGAGCCAGTTGTCGCGCACCATCGAGATCAACCTCAGGGAGACCCTCGGCGATCACCCGCGCACGCCGCGCGAGGTCGGCCCGATTGACGGATTCGTCTACTAGTGAGCAGCCCGACACTCACATCGCCACATCACCACATCACATCAATACATCACCACATCGCGAGATCAACAAATCGCCCTGAGGAGGTTGCCGTGACTGCTGCTGCCCGCCCCTTCGACGTCGTGTTTCTGACCAACTTCTCAAACCTCTGCTTCCGTGCCATCCCGGCGCTGGCGCAGATGAGCGACGAGATCGATGTGCGTCTCACCATCCTTCATGCCTACGACGAGGTGCGGAGTGAGCGCAGGCTGGAAGAGAACCTGCGCAACTTCTTCCCGGAGGCTGATCACTTCACGCGCTGCCGGCGCGTGCTGGAGCGCGGCTCGGCGTTCGAAGCCATCCGCCGCCTGCGAGCGGAACAACCCGTGGACCTGGTCATTGCGCCGGCAGGCGACCCGTTGGGCTTTCCACGTCCGGGCCACGCCTCGCTGCGGTCGCGCATTGTCCACGAAACCGGTACGCCGCTGTGGAGCAACGGCGCGGGCACGGACGGCCGACGGCTGGTCCGGCCAACGCGCAGCGTGGCGTGCGTGGTGGAGCCGGGCCGTCGTGGCCATGCGCACCTGCGTCTGGCGGGAGAGTATGCCGAGCGGCTGGGGGCCGTGCTGCACGTGGCCTATCTGCTGCCGGATCTGTTCGACGAGGGCAGTCTGCTGATGATGGGCTATGAGGATCCGTTCGACGTACCGCACGCCACGAAGCTGCTGCGGCGCGAGGTGCCGGGCACGACGCTCGTTCCCGAGGTGCATGTGACCGATCGCGGGCGGTTGCCGGAATTGCTGGCAGCGCTCGACGCGGACGTGGCGTTCCTCGATGGCGCACGCTGGAGCGGCCGGCGTTGGCTGCGTCGCCGGATGCACCCGATGGTGGACGCGCTGCCATGCCCGACGATGTGCGTGGTCGCCGGACGCGACGACCTGCACTGGCCGCTGCGGCAGCCCGCGCGCCACGTGCACCCCGAGACGCGGCGCGAGGAGATGCCTGCAAGCGTGCCGCAGCCCGTGGCCGCAGTAGCGCCGGTACTGGTAGGCGTGCCGGCGGCACCGCGTGCGACCGTGCGTGAGCAGGAACTGCCGCTCCCCTGAGCGAGAGCGGCGGCAACGCCCCGACGCGGTCCGTGTTCTCCCCGGCACACGGGCCGCGCGGGGTGTTCGTATGTACCGGCCTCTTTCACTCGGTCGATGAGCAGAGGCGGCTCCGCGATACGATGACGAAAGCTGGCAGATGCCGGGGTGGCGAAACTGGCAGACGCACGGGACTTAAAATCCCGAGATCCGCAAGGATCGTGTGGGTTCGATCCCCACCCCCGGCACTCAGGGGCTTCTACCAGCGACGCCGGCGGACTGTCTGGTCGATTCCGAAAAGGCCCGTTCCTGCGGAACAGGTCGGAAACCCGCGTTGAGCGCCGATGAGGGCACTTGAGTGTTCGTTGATACGCTCCACTAGATGACCTTGACGCCCGCGGGAACGGCGCCAGGGTCGAACTCCGCCACCGTCTTGTAGAACCACACCTTGTAGCCGTGCGGCTCCTGGACGGAGAAGTTACGGTCGCCCCACCACTGCGTGGCCAGCGCATCGACCACGGCCACACCTCTGCCCGCGACCTCGCCATGGTAGGCGTCCGGGTCACTGACCTCGATGTAGAGTTCCGCGCTCGGCGCCGGTGCCGCACCACTGGACGGACGCGCGACCATGATCATCGCGCCGCCGCGTTCGACGATGCAGAAGTCGAGACGGCCGTCCTTGCCGACCATGCCCATCATGTGGCTGAAGCCCAGCTTGTCGATGAAGTAGCTCCGGCTGTCGTCTACCGACTCCACGAAGATGTTGGGAATCACCTGTGCGGGTGCGTTGTCTGCCATGTGTGTCGCCTCCTCGCCACAATCTACGGAGGCGCGTGTTTCATTTCATCTACTTTCTGGAGTAGAAAGTGCAACATGCCGGCGGCTGACGTGACCCTCCTCAGCGAAGCAGGATTTTCCTCGTTCGAGACACGCGCGCTGCTCGCGCTCCAGACGCTGGGGGTGGCCGACGCGGCCGCGCTGTGCCGTGAGGGTGATATTCCAACGTCGAAAATCTACGCGGCCATGGAGAAGCTGGGCCGGCTCGGGCTGGTGGAGATCCAGCGGACGCGGCCGAAGCTGTATGCGGCGGTAGCGCCGGACCTGCTCGTCGACCGGCTGGTCGAGATCGCCCGCCAGCGGGCGGAGGCGTTTGCCGGCCGCGCCGACGCGCTGCGGGCCGTGCTGGCCGGGTTGCCATCACGGCTGCCCGGACATGGCACGTTTGTCGACCTGGCGTTGGGCGTCGACAGCCACGTCAAGCGTCATCTCGTGCGACTGGCTTCGGCGCATACGCGGATTCGTTCGTATCTCGAGGATGGCGATCTCGTGGCACTGGACCGCGCTGCGAACAGCCGTTTCGACGTGCTCAAACGTGTCGGGCGTCAGGTGGCGGCCCAGCAGATCGATCACCGCGTGGTGTTCGGCTTCAGCGATCGTAACGCGCCGCGTCTGCTCGACTTCCTGCGCCGGCATGCGTCCAGCATGCAGCATCTGGCGGGCGTACGCTTCTCGGGCGAACTGGGCCACCCGTTTCATGTGATCGATGACGAGGCGGTGATTCTGGCACTGGATCATCCGTTCGTGCCCGACGGACGGTTTGCCTCGCTGCTGGTCCGTGACCGCGCACTGGCGGGCAGCCTGGCCGATGGATTCGACGCCTTGTGGGAACGCGCCATGCGCGACCTGGCGGAGATCAGGATGTTCCCGAAAAGAGGCGGGCGGGACCGCAGTTCATGACCGCCAGCCCCGCCCGCGCTTTCTGTTGCTCGCGCGTGCACCGCGCGACGTTCGGCACTAGCGCCGAATCACGATCTCGTTGGAGGCGTCACCCGCCAGACCATCGGCTGTCACCGCGCGCACGCGCACGTGATATTCACCGGCCGGCACGGTGGTTGCGAAGCGGGTGACATCCGCGAGGCGGAGCACTGCGATGTTGGCCAGACCAGACGCTGAGCCGGCCTCCACCACATAACCTGCCGGCGCGTGACCCGTGGTCGGTGCGCTCCAGGTGAGCACGACCGTGGGCCCCTCTCCGGCGGCGCTGAGGCCGGCCGGCACGCCCAGCTCGGGCACGTGACGCAACACCAGTTCTTCCGATGCGTCGCCCGCACCGAGTTCGTTGATGGCGCGAACCCGCACGTAATAGATGCCAGCCGGAACGGCAGCCTGGAACGACGAGGTTTGACCGACCACCACGCGGGCCAGATTTGCCAGGCCCGGAGCCGAGCCGGCTTCCACCACATACGTCGTCGGCGCATTCGCATCGTCGCCCGCCGGTGCCTGCCAGGCGAGCACGGCAAGGCTCTGCTGCAGCGAGGCGGTGAAGCCGCGCGGTTTGCCCGGTCGCACCGTCGCACCCACCTGGAAGCTCACCGTGGCG
>CAZZGM010000365.1:0-3775 GCA_964653955.1 uncultured Bifidobacteriaceae bacterium
CGGGGAATGGCAGTCCCGTCAGCGGATCCCGGATGGGCGCGGCCTGCGCCGAAAAATCACCAGCTCGCTGCGCGGCACTCGGGACGATGACGTTGTTCGTGATGCCGCTGTCGTTGCGGAAACCTTCGTAGTAGCCGAACCCGAACACGCGGTTCCTGACGATGGGACCACCCACGGCACCGCCGAACTGGTTCTGCTTCAGCTCGGGCTTCTCCTGATCGCGCGGCGCAAAGTAGTTGCGCGCCTGCCTCGACTCGTCTCGATTGAACTCCCACAGCGACCCCGTAAACCTGTTCGTCCCCGACTTGGTCACGACGTTCACCACCGAGCCGGCGTTACGGCCGTACTCCGGACCGAAGGCATGCGTCAGAATCTTGAACTCCTGGATGGCATCCGGCGGCGGGCGAAGCACGAAGCCGGTATTGAACGTGTCGTTGTTGGTAGCACCGTCCAGCAGGAAGTTGTTGGACTGGTTACGCATGCCGTTGACGTTGAATCCACCGGTGGCATTGCCGAACCCGCCAGGCGTGGCTTCTCCGCTCTGGCCGCCCAGCGCCGCCGGCGGCGCCACCACACCGGGAATCAGCGTGCCAAGCTGCGTGAAGTTGCGGCCGTTGAGCGGCAGGTCCACCACCTGCTGTTCGTCGATCACGATGCCGCGTGTGGCATTGGCGGTTTCCACCAGCGTGGCTACGGCGGTGACCGTTACCGTCTCGGTGACCTGACCGATCTCCAGCTCGAACACGGCGCGCGCGGTTTCGGTCACCACCACGCGTACGCCTTCGCGCACCGCAGTACGGAATCCCTGCAGCGATGCCCGCACCGTGTAATCGCCGGGCTGGAGCAGCGGGATGGTGTAACCACCATCCGCGCCGGACACGGCCGTGCGCACGGCGCCGGTACCGGTGTTGGTGGCTTCGATGGTCACGCCGGGCAACACGCCGCCAGACGCGTCGGTCACCACGCCGTTGATTTGCCCTGTCGCCTGCGCCGCTGCCACCGCGGGCATGCCCGCCAGCACCAGCATCCCCAGTACTGCACAGATCGCTACTGTTCCATGCTTCATCGCTGGACCTCCTCCCCCCGCGTCTCCGCAACCACGGCCTCTGCAACAGCACCGGCCATGGCCATCGTCCCGTCACGCCCTCCGAGATCCGGCGTGCGCACCACGCCCGACGCCAGAACACCTTCAATCGCGCGCACCATGCGGTCGTGTAGATCGGAATGCCCCAGGTGCTCGAGCATCATCGCCCCCGCCCAGATGGCCCCAACCGGATTGGCCACGCCCTTCCCCGCGATATCAGGCGCCGAACCATGAATGGGTTCGAACATCGACGGATGTTTCCGCTCGGGGTTGAGGTTGGCACCGGGCGCCACGCCAAGACTGCCGGACACCGCCGCGCCCAGATCCGTGAGGATGTCGCCAAACAGATTCGAGGCGACGATGACATCCAGCGTCTGCGGATGCGTGACCATCCGCGCCGCCAGGGCATCCACGTGATACCTGGTCACGTCGACGTTGGGAAACTCCGGTGCCACCCGCTCCACCACCTCGTCCCACAACACCATCGAATGTTGCAGCGCATTGGATTTCGTGGCGCTGGCCAGCCGGCGGCGCGGACGCGACTGCGCCAGATGAAACCCATAACGGACGAGGCGCTCGATACCCCGGCGCGTGAACACGCCGGTCTGCTCCGCCACTTCGTGCGTCGTGCCCCGATGCACGCGGCCGCCCACACCGGCGTACTCGCCCTCGCTGTTTTCGCGCACGCACACCATGTCGATGTCCGCGGGACCGCGTCCGGCCAGTGGTCCTGTCACACCAGGCAGCAGCCGCATCGGCCTCAGGTTCACGTACTGCTCGAACTGCTGCCGGATGGGCAGGATGAGTTCCCAGATGGACACGTGATCCGGCACCGACGGGTGGCCGATGGCGCCAAGGAAGATGGCGTCGGCCTCGCGCAGACGGTCGAGTGCGTCGGCCGCCATCATGCGGCCGGTCTCGCGGTAGTAGTCGCACCCCCAGGGGTAATCCACCGTTTCGAGCACGATGCCGGCATGCCGCGCCACCGTCGCGAGCACGTGCCACGCGGCGGGTGTGACTTCCCGGCCAATGCCATCGCCGGGAATCACCGCAACGCGATAGCGCGGAGTCCCCATCGCGTCACATCCCGGGAGGCGTAAAGCGGCCGTCGGCGGCCAGCCAGCCGCCATCGGCGTAGATGATGGTGCCGGTCACATAACTCGCGGCGTCCGACAACAGGAAGATGGTTGGCCCCGCCATTTCTTCCGGCCGTCCCCAGCGATTCATCGGGTTCTTCATGGCGTAGGCGTTGTACCAGTCCGGCACGTTCTTGATGGGGGCGGTCAGAGGCGTCTCGATGACACCCGGGCCGATGGCGTTGACGCGCACGCCATGCAGCGCCCACTCGGTGGCAGCCGACTTGGCCAGTTGCAGAATGCCGGCCTTCGTCATCGAATACACGGACTGGCCCGGCTCGGTGACGAGCGATCGGATGGAAGAGAAAAGGACGATGCTGCCGGATTTCTGGGCGGTCATGATGCGCCCGGCAGCCATCAGCGCGGCAAAGTTGCCACGCAGGTTGAGGCTGACTACTTTGTCAAACTCATCGAGCGTGTACTTGAGGATGGGCTTGCGCACGTTGACCGCGGGCGTGCACACCAGGCCGTCGAGCCGGCCATGTACCTGCACGATCGCGTCGAGACCATCGTTCACCTGGCTCTCGTCGACGAGGTCCATCACGCCCGACGTGGCCTTGCCGCCTGCCGCCACCACGGCAGCGGCCGTGGCGTCGGCGTTGGCCTGATTGATATCCAGACACGCCACGTGCGCGCCCTGCGTGCCGGCCGCCAATGCGACGGCCGCGCCTATACCACCACCGGCCCCCACCACCGCCACGACTTTCCCATCGAGTCTGAACGCGTCCATATCAATCAATCCCTCCCCGCCCCATCATCAGGCCGCGCGCCGCCAGCGGCGGATGAGCAGAACCATCAGACACGCGAGCCCCGCCATGGTCAGGCCGCCCACGTTCGGGTTGGTCCACACCGCACGACCCGCCTGCCCGGAAAACTGCACGGCCAGTACGAACGACACGCCCGCCACGATGGCAGCCAGTGCTTCGGGCGTGCCTGCCCGCCGGACATAGAGACCCGCCAGCACGGGTACGAACAGGCTGACGCCCAGCAACGTGTAGAAGATGCTCAATGCGCCAATGACCGTCGGCAGCTGGATCGCCAGCAGCGTACCGAACACGCCACCCGCCACCGCCGCCAGGCGCGCCACCAGCAGAATGGTGCGATCACTGGCTGTCGGATTGACGAACTGCTTGTAAAGGTCCTGCGACAGCGAGGTGGACAGCATGAAGAGGATGGCGTCGCACGTGCTCACCTCCGCCGAGAACACTGCCGCCAGCGCCAGTGACCCCAGCCACACCGGCAGAGCTTCCACCAGCACCGTCGGCAGCACGAGATTGGGACTCGTGATGTCTGGCGCAATGACGCGCGCCGACATGCCCAGCAGCACCGGCACCATCCCGAACAGGGCCAGCACCACCGCCTGCACGCCGACGCCCAGCCGCACGGCGCGCGGCCCGGTAGCGCCGTACACCTTCTGCAGCAAGCCAGGCGAGATGATGAACGCCGGCCCCAGCATGGCCAGCAGCGTGATGCCCGATCCCGGACCGGACATGTAGCCGATGTCCCAGTAGTGCGGAGGCGCCGTCGCGGCAATGCCCGACAGCCCGCCGGCCTT
>CAZZGM010000366.1:0-3765 GCA_964653955.1 uncultured Bifidobacteriaceae bacterium
GCGCGAGCCGTGGACGTATTGTCCGGCAGGCGCTCTGCGAGAGCCTGATTCTGTCACTGGCCGGAGGTGCCGCCGGTCTGCTGATGTCGGTATGGATTGGCGAGGCGCTGGTGGCGCTGCTCCCGTCGGGGGATTCCGGGAACGCGCTGTCGGCCACGCCCGATCTGCGCATCGGCCTGTTCGCGCTTGGTACCTCGCTGGTGACCGCTGTCGTGTTCGGGTTATTGCCGGCCCTTCAGACGTCACGCTCCGACATGAACCAGACGCTACGGGAGGAAGCCGGCAACCTGAGCGGCGGTTCGAGGCATGCGCGATTCCGAAAGGGACTGGTCGTGGCGCAGGTCGCGCTGTCGATGTTGCTGGTGGCCGGCGCCGGGCTGTTCGCGCGCAGCCTCTACAACCTCAAGTACCTCAACCCGGGTTTCGACACGGCGTCGCTCGTGTCGTTTTCCATCAGTCCGGAGCTTGGCGGCTACGACCAGGCACGCATCAGGCAGTTCTATACCGCGCTCCAGGAAGATTTGCTGGCCGTGCCCGGTGTGCGTGCCGTCTCGATGGCGGCCGAGCCGGTGCTCACCGGCAGCATCTCGTCGCGCACCATCCAGGTGCAGGGCTACGAGCGGAAGCCGGACGAAAACATGAACCCGTGGACCAACGAGATTGCGCCCGGCTACTTCCAGACGATGGGCATTCCGCTCGTGCTTGGACGTGAGTTCACGGAGCGCGATGCCGAAGGCGCGCCGCTCGTGGCCGTGGTGAACGAAACGTTCGCGGCCTACTTCTTCGGCAACGAGAACCCAATCGGGCGCCGCTTCGGCTGGGCCGGACTGGACAATCCCGGCGCCATCGAAATCGTTGGCGTGGTCAGAGACTCGCTGCACGGGACGATGCGCGAGGGGACGGGTGGCGACGATAACGCGACGCCGCGTTTCGCCTACGCGCCGCTCCAGCAGAGCACCGAACTTCAGGGAGTGACCGTCTACGTGCGGGCCGATCCGGGTGGTGCGCAGGGGCTCGTCGACCGCCTGCGCGCCGCCGTCCAGCAGCGCGATGCCAACCTGCCGCTTTACGACGTCAGCACGATGGAGCAGACGATTGAGGAGGCGTTGTTCACCGAGCGGATGCTGGCGGTGCTGTCCGCGTCATTCGGGCTGCTGGCCACGGCGCTGGCCGCGATTGGTCTCTACGGCCTGATGGCCTACACCGTCGCGCGCCGGACGCGTGAAATCGGCATCCGGATTGCGCTTGGCGCGGAACGGGGCTCGGTGGTGTGGCTGGTGCTGCGCGAGGTGGCGCTGCTGACGGGCCTGGGCATTGCCGTCGGCCTGCCAGCGGCAATGGCGCTCAGCCGCCTGGTCGAATCCCAGATGTTCGGCCTCTCGGCCACGGACCCGGTCACGCTCACGGTCGCAGCCCTCGTGCTGGCCACCGTGGGCCTGCTGGCCGGTTATCTCCCCGCCCGCCGCGCGGCCGCGGTACAACCAATGCGAGCACTAAGGTATGAATAAATCGCGAGGTCACGAGATTTGGTGATCTCGTGACCTCGCGATGTTGCGATCTGGGATCTGGAGATCACAAGATCGATCTCCAGATCACAAAATCACCAGGTGCCTACTGTCCCTTATAAGGTGTCGGCGGAGGCGGTGCCAGACGTGGTGAGCCGGAGCTGACCCAGTTGTCATAACGCATGCGCAGCGTCTTGACGGGGTTGCCGCTTTCGCCCTGCTTGATGTTGTCGTCGGTGACGCTGATATAGGCGTAGTATGCGCCGTCGTTGTGCGTCACGCCTGGCTTGTCGTCCTTCTCGGCAATGGCAATGTAGGCCACGTGCGCGGTCTTGTCGTCGCAGGGGACGAACTCCATCGGATTGGCACCGCAGTTACAACGGTGGTCGCCGCCATATTCATCGGCGGCTTCCATGGCTGCCATCACGCGATCGGCCAGTGAGCCCTGTGCCCGCGTAAACGCCAGCGCCGCCATCGTCATCACCTGGTCGCCGAGCAGCGTGTTGCCCTGCACCTGATAGAAGATGTCCGGCCCCACCTGACCGCCCCAGTAGAGCGACGACTGCGAGTTGCCCGAGCCGTTGAAGCCGACGCGGTTGTTGCGGGCGGTGATCTGCTTGCCGTCGGGGATGGCGAGGATGCCGAACTGGCGCCGTTCGAGTTGGTTCTCCGGCTTGCGGTTGGCCTCGTGCGCGCGGATGAGTTCGAGAATCTCCGCTGGCGGCGTGCCCTTCTTCATCTCGTTGTAGACGAGCATCTGGTTTTCGCGGGTATTGTCCACGCCGGCCTGGCAGGCGGCCACGCCGACACCCGGGACGATGACGGCCTGTACGTCCATCAGGTCGCGGGCGCCGTTGGGGGCGCGCTGCGGGAAGCCGGCCTGCCGGACGCAGGTGGCCGACGCGATGATGACCTGACCCGTGCGGGCATCGATGGCAATGACCGACCAGGTGGCCATGGCAGGGAGCGCCGTCGTGAGGACGAGCGCCAGAGCAGCAATGACGGTTCTCATGACGCGGCAGTCTACCAGAGGTGTGGTGATGCTAAGCTGAACCTCCGGGCCGCATGGCCCACCGTGGCAGAAAGAACAAGCACATGATGCGAATGAGCGTGGCGGTAGTGGCCCTGATGGCGGCGTTGGCGTGCGCCGGAGGGCCGGGGGGCACGGATGCGGCGGCCGCGCCGGATGCGTCAGGCGCATCGGTTCAAACCACCCAGGACATCACCCACCTGGTGCCCGTGCGCGATTCGGTGGGGCCGCAACCCACGCGGTTTGCGTGGAGTGCCGTCGACGGCGCCGAAAGTTACCTGCTCCGCATCTGGAACGAGGTGGACGTGCGGATTGCCTCCGAAGCCGGGCTCACCGACACGTCCATCGACTTTCCGGCGGATGCTGCGCTGCCGGCCGGCACTTACTTCTGGGCCGTGGTCGCGTTCCAGAACGATCGGCCCATTGCCGAATCCGGCCTGTCGGCGTTCGTGGTCACCACCGACTGACGCGGTTCGGCCCGGTTGAGTCCCATGACAGACGAGGCGCGGACGCTGATGGTCGAAACGGACCATGCGCCCGGTGTGTTGTCGCAGGTGGCCGGCGTGTTCGCGCAACTGGGCGTCAACATCAGCGGCATCCAGACGCTGGCCAGCCGTGGTGATCATGCCGTCCTGAGCATCGAGGTGTCTGTGGCCTCGGGGCTCGAGCCGCTGGTGGAGGCGCTCACGTCTCTTCCCGTGGTGCACGGTGTGAGCCTGCACCCATCGCTCCAGGTCATCTACGGCAAACGCGTCATCATCATTGGCGGCGGCGCACAGGTCGGGCAGGTGGCGGTGGGCGCCATCAGCGAGGCCGATCGCCACAACATCCGCGGCGAGCGGATTTCTGTCGATACCATTCCTCTGGTTGGCGAAGAGTCGCTGGCCGCGGCCGTGCGCGCCGTGGCCCGGCTGCCGCGAGCCCGTATCCTCGTCCTGGCCGGCGGCATCATGGGCGGAGCCATTACCGAGGCCGTCCGCGAACTGCAGCAGTCCGGCGTCCCCGTGATTGCGCTGAACATGGTGGGCAGCGTGCGTGAGGCGGCGGACCTGGTGGTCACCGATCCGCTGCAGGCCGGGGTGATGGCCGTGATGGCCATTGCCGACACCGCGCGATTCGACCTGGTGCGCCAGCGCGGCCGCGTCTACTGATTCCGGCCGCCCTGCCGGTCGCACGCAGCCTGCCCACATCCTACGTGCTGACGGCCACCTCGCCTGGCGGAGCCGTACT
>CAZZGM010000367.1:0-2302 GCA_964653955.1 uncultured Bifidobacteriaceae bacterium
CATCACCAGCATTTCCGAGCGGGCCATCAGGTACGGCAACTCGCTCGGGGCCTTCTCCGTGGCCGACTGGTAGTAGGTCAGCGACGTCTCCGGCCGCTGCCACCGCTGGTGCAGGTGGCCAGCGTCGCACGTGGACGTACTTCGACGCTGCCAGACACGCTGCGCTCGCTCCAGGCCCAGACGCTGGTCCGCTGGACGTGGACCGTGGTCGATCGTACTGACGGATCGGTGCGCGCCCGCGATGTCATGGCACGTCTGGCCGATGACCCGCGCGTGCGCATCGTGCATGTGCCGGCACATCTGGTTGGTGCCCCACTCAATGCCGCGGCAGAGGGCGAGACGCCGTATCTGTGCTTTCTGCGGCCCGGCGATCTCCTGGAACCGACGGCACTCGAGACCTGGGCGTGGACGCTGGCGACATCGAACGCCAACGCCATCAGTTCGGCGGTCGTCACCTTTGGCGCGGCGCAGCGTCTCCAGCGTGTCGTCTCCGACGGCCCCGTCGGCCGACCGGCCGACCGGCGTCCGCCGTCCACGTTGTTCGTGTCACGCACCGCGTTCGAACGGGTCGGCCGCATGGACCCGACGTGGTCTGCCGACGAGGACATCGAAGGCCTGTCCCTCATCCTGAGCATGCGCGAACGGCCGCCGGTGTTGCTCCAGTCGTTTCATGTCTGGCGCCGCGCGTCCGTACCGGACGATCCGGCCCCACGCACCTTCACGAGCCTTCCGCCGGCACCCGAGGAGCCGCAGCCGGCGACGTCCTCAACCATCGAGGCCGAGCCGCCGTTCGACAACCCACTCGTTGGCCCGGGACGTGGGGTGCTGTTCCTGCTGCCTTACATGTTCCGTGGCGGTGCGGAGCGCGCGGCCCTGGACCAGGCCACGGAACTGGCCGCCCGTGGCTGGCGCGTCACCGTGGTCGCCACCAATCGCGCGGTGCATGCGTGGCACGGCGCGTTTGCCGCCGTCACGCCCGACGTGCACGTCCTGGCCGATTTCAGTCCGCGCTGGGGTGAATGGAGCTCGTCCATTACCCGCCTGCCGCAACTGTTGTCGTACCTCATTGCCAGCCGCAACATCGACACGGTGATTCTGGGTGGGACCGTCCCCGGTTACGGCACCATTCCCTGGCTGCGCGAACGGCATCCACGCCTGGCGGTCGTGGCGGTGCGCCATGCGTTGGACTGGCCATTCCTCACCGTCGAGTGTCTGCCGTTCGCCGACGCCGTCCTCGTCTCCACCGATACGCTGGCGCGCGCACACACGCAGGCCGGCGTGCCGGCCGATCGTCTACGCCGCATCGTCACCGGCATCGACATCACGCGCTGGCGGCCCCGTCCCGAACGCCGCGCGACCGTCAGACGCTGGTTTTCGGTACCGGAAGACAGCCTGGCGCTGGTGTACTGCTCGCGGCTGACCGGTGACAAGCAGCCACTGGTGTTTGCCGAGGTCATGGCCGTACTGCTCAACCGTGGGCTCGACGTGTATGGTCTGGTGACGGGCGATGGACCGCTGAAAGGTGCGCTGACCGACCGGCTGGACGAACTCGGTATCGCGGATCATGTTCGTCTGCTCGGCTCGGTCGACGATCGTATGCTGCCGGACGTCGTGGCCGCCGGCGACGTGGCGTTTCTGCCGTCACAGCGCGAAGGCATTGCGCTGGCACTGCTCGAAGGCATGGCCTGCGGGCTGCCGTTCGTCGGCACCTCCAACAGCAGCCACGCCGAAGTGGTAACGCCGGAGACTGGCGCGCTGGTGGATCGCAGTACACCTGAGCAGGAAGCCATGGCCTACGTCGACGCGCTGACGCGCATCCTGTCGGATCGCGATGGGCTGGCTGCCATGGGCGCCCGCGCGCGCGCCACGATTGACGAATCGTGGAGCTTTCAGCGCATGGGCGAACAACTCGAGGCGGCCATTGCCATGGCCCATGCTGCTGCGGCCAACCCGCGGCGCCACGAACCGTCACAGTACGCCCGGGCGCTGGCCGCGCTGTCGATGCATGCCGTTGCCGTCGAACACGCCGAAGACGCTGCCCGGCATGCCCGCGCGCTACAGACCGTGCTCCGGGACCTGGGATATGACCATGCAGGGAGAAGACTGGAATGATGTGGCGATCTCCACATCACCACATCACGAGGTCACCACATCCTCACCTGACCTCCACTGCTGCGCGCACTGCCGCGGCAGCGTCCCGCGCGGCGCTGACAACGCTCTCCTCATCGAGCGTCAGTACCTTGCCGTCTCTGAACAGGATCCGCCCGTTTACTATCGTCAACACCACGTCGTCGCCGTGGGT
>CAZZGM010000367.1:2312-3757 GCA_964653955.1 uncultured Bifidobacteriaceae bacterium
GCCTGCCGCATGGCCTCGAACATGTCGAGGTCGTTGTTGCTGGCGGCACCATCGGTACCAATCCCCAGATGGAGGTTGGCCGCCAGATATGACGGCACCGGAGCAATGCCGCTGGCCAGCTTCATGTTGCTCTCCGGATTGTGCGACACCCCGACGCCGCTGGCCGCCAGGCGCGTCACTTCTTCGTCGTTCACCCACACACCGTGCGCCGCCAGCGTGGTTGGCGCCCAGAAACCAATCCGATCCAGGTAGGCCACCGGCCGTGCACGATGCCGTTCGGTGGACACGCGCACCTCGTCTTCGGTTTCCGCCAGGTGAATCTGCAGCGGCACCTCGTACTTGATGGCCAGATCGCGGGCCGCCAGCAGCGTCGCCTCGTCATTCGTATACAGCGCATGCGGCGCTACCGACGGGACAATGAGTGGATCGTCGCGGTACTGGCGAATGAACGCTTCCGCGCGTGCCAGGCCGTCGGCCGGTGTTGGCGCATCGGCCACGGGAAACTGGATGATCGTCTGGCCCAGGACACCCCGCAGGCCGGCCTGCCGGGTGACGGCCGCCACTTCTTCCTCGAAGTAGTACATGTCGGCAAACAGCGTGGTCCCGGAGCGAATCATCTCCACCGCCGCCAGGGCGGTTCCCGTACGCACGAAGGCCGGCGATACCGTGGCGGCTTCGGCCGGGAAAATGTACTGCTCCAGCCAGTCCATCAACGCGAGGTCGTCGGCCAGTCCGCGGTACAGCACCATGGGCGCATGCGTGTGGGCGTTGACGAGTCCGGGCAGCAGGATGTGACCGGAGAGATCGATCCGTTCACGCGGTGCGTACTGCGCGGCAATGGCTTCGGGCGCGTCCACTGCCACAATCCGCGCGCCGTCGATAGCCACGCTTCCCGGCGACCACACCCGAAAGGCTTCGTCCACGGTCACGACCATGGCGTTGGCGAGCACGAGGTCCACGGCCGTGGCCGACGACGTCGTGGTGTCCGGTGTGCCGGGCTGCGAAGAGCCTGTGCAGGCCGTCAGCATCGCGCAGACAACGAGGCAGGAACAGGCAAGAACGAAACGGCGGGTCATGGGACTTCGCATGTTACTCCTGCGGCCCTCCATCTATAATCGGCCCGTGCTTCGCCTCGTCACGCATCCCGTTGCTCACGACTGCCTCGCCCAGCTTCGCGACAAGACCACGCCGCCCGAGCAATTCCGCACGCTCACGGAACGTATCAGCCTCGTGCTGGGCGCGGAGGCGCTGGCGTCGCTTCCGCAGCATGACGTCACCGTGGAGACACCACTCGGTCCTGCCGCGGGACAGCGGCTGGCTGGCGACGTGGTGATTGTGCCGGTCATGCGCGCCGGCCTGGCCATGTTGCCCGGCCTGCTGCACCTCGTGCCACTGGCCCGGGTCGGCTTCATCGGCCTGCGGCGCGATGAGTCCACGGCCGTGGC
>CAZZGM010000368.1:0-3743 GCA_964653955.1 uncultured Bifidobacteriaceae bacterium
GGCAATCTGCGCGACGACCAGCACGTTCAGGGCGGGAAGGCGCGGTGTGGCGCCAGAGCCGGATCGATCGTGAGCACGGCTTCCCACGAGTGTGCTGAGTCGATCCGGTACGGCATGTCGGAGCGCCGGCCAGATGCCGGCAAGTACACCGCTCACTAGCGCAAGGCCGAGAGCCACGACAACCAGCGAGCTGTCGAGCTGAACCTCGGCCAGCCTGGGGATGCTTACCGCAGGGCCGAAATCGCGGCGCGTGAGTCCAGTGCCCCAGGTGCGGAGCAGCGTGATGCCTGCGGTCGCGAGCCACAACCCGGCGAGACCGCCGGCGATGGACACGAGGAGACTCTCGGTGAGCAGTTGCCGGATCAGCCGGCCGCGAGAGGCGCCGATGGCCACGCGGACCCCGAGTTCCCGCTGCCGCGCCGTGCCGCGAGCCAGCAACAGCGTGCCGACGTTGATGCACGCGAGCAGCAGCACGGCACCTGCCGCAACGCTGAGCAGCAGCAGTGCGGGCCGTACGGGTGCAATGAGATCGTCCTTCAGTCCCAGCAGTCCGAACGGGAGGGGCTCTCCAGCCGCGAGATAGTCCTCGAGCGGCAAAAATCCCTTCATCTCCTGCAGCAGACCGCTGATCTCCGTCACCGCCGCCTGCAGCGGCACATCGTCTGCCACCTCGCCGTACACGTAGAAGCGACGGGACATACCCGGCTGCGGTTCGTACACGAACGGCGCCCACACGTCCGTCAGCCGATCGGGAAACGCAAACGTGTCCGGCATGACGCCAATGACCGTATGTGGTTGCCCGTCGAGCGTCAGGCTCTGACCCAGCACGTCTGTCGCACCGCCAAAGTATCGCTGCCACGTGCCGAAGCTGAGCACGACCACCGCGGTGTCTCCGGCGGACACATCTTCTGCATTGAACATGCGGCCGAGAACCGGCTGGTCACCCAGCATGGATGGAAAGTCGGCGGACATGCGCGTGGTCACCAGCCTGACGGCATCGCCGCGGCCGGTCATAGTCAGGTTGGCCCCGACGTAGATGCCAAGACGCTTCAGCGTCCGGGTGTGCACGCGCAGATGCTCGAACTCGTCGAGCTCGAGTGCCGTTGGCGTACGGCGTGCGCCGCCCTGATCGTTGGCGGGAAGTTCATCGACGATCTGGACCAGCCGCTCCGCGTTGGCAAACGGCAGCGGGCGGATGAGCACGGCGTGGGCCACCGAAACAATGGCGGTGGTAGCGCCAATGCCCAGCGCAAAGGTGGTGATGGCGGCCAGGGTGAAGCCGGGCGCACGTCGCAGTTGGCGGCAGGCGTAGAGCACGTCGCGGCGAAGGTCGTCGAGCCAGGCCGTGCCCCGGGCTTCGCGGCTCTCTTCCCTCCACTTGAGCGTGGCGCCGAACTCGGCTCGCGCTTGCCGTTCGGCCTCTTGCGGCGAGAGACCGGTGCCGACGAGATCCGCCACGCGCGATTCGAGATGGAACTGCCACTCCCGTTCCATTTCCTGCTCCAGCGTCGAGCGGCGGAAGACCGAGCGGAGCCACGAGCGAACGCGCGACGGAAACGTCATGGGCGTGTCTCTCCTAGGGCGCCTAGGCTACTCGTGTGACTCCTAGACTGTCAAGGAGTGAGGCGGAGCTCGTCATTGGCCGGGCGCGCCCCGCCGTCACGGGGTGGCAGGCAGCCTGGCGGGCGGAACATCGGTGACGGCCGCGTGGCAGCACGGCGTTGTGCCAACAGCACTTCAGTCATCGCGCGGGCAACGGGCACCGAACCCGCAGGCGTAGGGTCCTGGTGCATTGCGATGCAGTTGTCCCGTACTGGCTCAGCCCTTCCGCGGCTTCACCGGCCTGGTCTTGTGGCGTGTCTTCGGTACCGCTGCGGTGGTCTTCTTCGTTTTGCGGGGCGCGGTGGCTCGTCGGCGAGCGGAAGCTTTTTGGGCCGATGCCGCCCGCTGGTCAACGGTGTGCTGCGCGAGCACGTTCTGAAGCGCGTAGGCTTCCTGCAGCCAGTCCGTGATGGGCGCTTCGACCTCGTCGCGGTGCTTGACGCGAATCAGGTGAGCGAACCGGGTTTTCGACGAAGACACAACACGCCGAATCTGCGGCGCGGTGACAGCGCGGCCCATGAACACGCACAGTTCGAGATACGTGCGCTTCGGCCGCACGAAGAAGTAGCAGGCCTTGCGCGAAAACATGATCGACTGGTGCGAGGCGTAAATGCGCTGTTCGCCAAACGCCGCGGCGGTTTCGCGCAGCCGTTCCCACGCCTCACGCAGGTCCTCGGAGAGGTCGGCCGTCAGCGCCGCTTCGGTCGTCGTCCAGCAGTCGTGGGCTTCGCCCTCGGCGACCCACTGTTTGCAGTGGTAACACTCCCGGCCGGCCATGGCCCGATTGTAGCCGCCCCTTCCACCCCTACTATCATCACTTCGTGACAAAGGCCGTCGGTCATCGCCGGATCGACAGACATGACCCCGCAGCATTGCAGCGTACGCTGGCGGCGGTGCGGCGCACGGGAGCGCTCGTGCCGCGCGGTGTCTATCGGGTTTCGTAGCTCCGAGGAGGCGGACGCGTGGATGACGCGCATGATGGCACGTACGGCCGCTTCGAAATTCAGCAGGACGGATGCCGTACTTGTCGCGCGCGGGACTTACGATGCTGACGGCGGGTCAGACGGTGCCGGCGTGGTCGCGTCGGCAGGTGTGGGCGGCACGTAGTAGAGAATGCGCTGGCACGAATCGCACTGCACAATCTCTTCGTTGCGCCTGACCACGGTGTAGACCATGGGGCGGAGGCGGACCTGGCACACCACGCAGCGCTCCTTCTCGGCGCGCGCCAGCGCCACGCCGGCCCGCTGGCGTGCGACCTTCTCGAACGTCGACAGCACCGACGGACTCAAGTGTGCCACCACGGCGGTCCGTTCCGTGGCGCATTGCGTGGCCATGGCTTCGGCGGCGGAGCGTTCCGCTTCGATGGTCTTCCGTTCGGCGGCGACGGCCGCTTCGTCCGACACCCGGCGCGCTTCGGCTGCTTTCAATGCGTCCGCCAGCTCGTCGGCGCGCATCATGATTTCCAGCGTGTCGCTCTCGAATCGATCGATGTCGGCTTTCACGGCCGCCATCTGGTGCTGCATGGCGTGAAACTCGTCGTTGGTCTTCACGGCCATCGACTGTTCCTTGTACTTCTCCAGGCGCTGCTGTGCGGCCAGCAGGTCCTTGTCGGCCGTGCGGCGGGCCGCCTGGTTGTCGGCAATGGCGGCCTTGGCGGCGTCCACGGCCTGATGGGCGGCGGCCAGTGTGGCGTCGAGCGCTGCCACGCGATCTGGCGCGGCGGCCACGACGGCACGCGCGGCGGCCGCCCGGGTTTCGATGTCCTGCAGGTGGATGAGGTGTTCGAGGTCGGGAAGCATCAGGGCGGCTGGCTCAGGCGGTTCGTACGGTCCAGTGTCCGCTGGCGGCGCGATTGCGCCCGGCCAATCCACGGACCCGGTGGCGCAAGTGTAGTGCAAAACCGGAAGGCGGGCGCAGTCTCACCGAATTACGTGAGCGAAGCTGCCCTCGCGGCATTGGCGCGATAGCGCTGCCATGGACGAAGTCTCGCCGCAGCACGATAACCGCGACGAAGGTGAAGCCTCGCCGTAGCGCGACAGTGCGGAGGTGGGCGCAGTCTCGCTGAAGCGCGATAGCGGGCGAAGGAGGGAATGGGCCCACCTGGATTCGAACCAGGGACCAACCAGTTATGAGCCGGCCGC
>CAZZGM010000369.1:0-2415 GCA_964653955.1 uncultured Bifidobacteriaceae bacterium
GCCGGCGCCGTTCGGACCGACGAGGCCCACTTTTTCGCCCGGATTGAGCTGGAAGGAGGCGTCCACGAAGATGAGCTGACGGCCGTACTGCTTGTTGATGGAGGAGAGGGAGATCATTACGGTCTGGGGTTCCCGGGTTCGGCGGTTCTTCGAGGCGGCAGTCTTCCACTATACTCGCCAGCCTATGCATCGTGAGTATCACCGCTGGTATTCGTCCCGTGTGGGGCAGGAGATGGGCGTGGCCATTTACGGCCACTACGGGATGCCGCTGCTGGCGTTCCCCACGTCGGGTGGCGACGAGTGGGAGCAGGAAGGGCAGAAGATGGTCCGCACGCTCACGCCCTATCTGGAGCAGGGGCGGATCCGGATCTTCTCCATCAACGGGGTGACGGGCGAGTCGTTCTACAACAAGAGCGCGCATCCGTTTCATCGGAGCTGGATGCAGGCGCAGTACGACCACTACATCGCCGACGAGGTCTTCCCGTTCATCGACCACCTGTGCCAGACGCCGGGCATTGGTATCACGACGTTTGGTGCGTCGCTTGGCGCGTATCACGCGGCCAATACGCTGTTCAAGCATCCGGACCGTGTCAAGCGCTGCTATGCGCTGTCGGGCATCTACGACATGCGGTCGTTCATGGACGGGATGTACGACGACAACTTCTACTTCAACAACCCCGTCGACTACATGGCCAACCAGCACGATCCCTGGTATCTGGACCAGTACCGCTCGTGCGACATCCATCTGGCCACCGGTTGCGGACCGTGGGAAAACAGCGGGCCGACGTACCGGATGTCGTCGGTGCTGTCGAGTCGAGGTATCGCCCATCATCTGGACGACTGGGGCCCGCAGGGCGGCCACGACTGGCCGTACTGGCACCACCAGATGTGGGAGTACGTCGGCCAGCACTTTTAATCCCTTGGTTCACGGGGGGCACACCGTGACGGGCTCCTCAATCAGCGCCATGCGTCGGTGTGCGTCGTGACGTGTATCGACGTGCGCGGGCTCCGGGTAGTACCGTGAGGACGTGCCTCTCGTCTCGCTCGATCACATTCACCACGCCTACGGTCACCTTCCGCTGCTGGACGATGCAGCGCTGCAGGTGGAGCCGGGGGAGCGTGTGGCCGTCATTGGCCGGAACGGAACCGGCAAGTCCACGCTCCTCCAGATACTAGGCGGCGAGCTGACGCCGGATCGCGGCACGGTGTGGCGGCAGCCTGGCGCGCGCGTCGCGCGGCTCGTGCAGGACGTCCCGCTCGCCACCACCGATACGGTGTTCGACGTGGTGGCCGACGGGCTTGGCGACCTGGCCGGGCTGGTCCGCGACTACCATCACGCGGCCGTGGACGTGGCCGGCGATCCCACACCCGAAGCGCTGGAACGTCTGGGCCGGCTGCAGCACGACCTGGAAGAACGCGACGGCTGGACGCTGGAACAGCGCGTCGAACTGGTGCTGTCGCGCCTGGGACTGCCGGCCGACGTCACCGTCGACACGTTGTCGGGTGGATGGAAGCGGCGCGTGCTGCTGGCGCGCGCGCTGGTGGCGCAGCCCGATCTGCTGCTGCTCGACGAACCCACGAACCACCTGGACGTGGAGTCCATCGAGTGGCTCGAAGCCTTCCTGCTGGAGTATGCCGGTGCCGTGGTGTTTGTCACTCACGACCGTGCCTTTCTCGAACGTCTGGCCACACGCATCGTCGAACTGGACCGCGGGCGCCTGACCTCGTGGCCCGGAGATTACGCCACGTTCCTGCGCAAGAAAGAGGAGTGGCTGGCCAACGAAGCCGTGCAGGCCGCCAAGTTCGACAAGCGGCTGGCGCAGGAAGAAGCATGGCTGCGGCAGGGCATCAAGGCCCGGCGCACGCGCGACGAAGGACGTGTGAAGGCGCTGATGACGATGCGCGCCGAGCGGGCGCGGCGGCGCGAGCAGCCTGGACGCGTGCGGTTGCAGGTGAGTGAGGCCGAGCAGACCGGCCGCATGGTGTTCGAGGCCGAAGGCGTGACGAAGGCCTTTGGCGATCGCGTGGTGGTCCGCGACTTCACGACGCGCGTGATGCGCGGTGACCGGATTGGCCTCATCGGACCGAACGGGGCCGGCAAGACCACGCTGCTGCGCCTGTTGCTGGGTGAGATGGCGCCCGACGCCGGTGAGGTCAGGCACGGGACGAACGTCCAGGTGGCCTACTTCGATCAGCAGCGCGAACAACTGGACCCGGAACGAACGGTGGTGGACACCGTGGGCGATGGCAACGACACCGTGGAGGTGAACGGCCAGCGCCGCCACGTGCACGGTTACCTGCAGGACTTCCTGTTTTCGCCGGAGCGTGCGCGATCGCCGGTGAAGGCGCTGTCCGGCGGCGAGCGCAACCGCCTGCTGCTGGCCCGGCTGTTCACGCGTCCGGCCAACGTGCTGG
>CAZZGM010000369.1:2425-3728 GCA_964653955.1 uncultured Bifidobacteriaceae bacterium
GTCTACGGTTCTGGCACGGGCAACGTGCTGGTGCTCGACGAGCCCACCAACGACCTGGATCTCGAGACACTCGAACTGCTGGAGGCACAGCTCGTGGCGTGGCCGGGTACGTTGCTGCTGGTGAGCCACGATCGCCGTTTCCTCGACAACGTCATCACCAGCACGCTGGTGTTCGAAGGTGACGGCCGTGTCGGCGAGTACGTGGGCGGTTACGAAGACTGGAAGCGGCAGTCCGTGGCGGCCCGCGAAGCTGCGAATGCGCTGCGAAGTGGCCGCGAGGCGGCGCCCGCTTCTGTCAGGGGGAGCACGGCTGGAGGTGATGCGGGCGAGCCGAATGTGGGTGACGCGTCCGGGCGCCCGCCGGCCAGGCGCAAGCCGTCCTTCAAGGAGCGCCGCGAGTTCGAGACCCTGCCGGCGCGGATTGAAGAACTGGAGGCCGAGGAGGCCCGGCTCTCGGCCGCGGTGTCAGCCGCCGACTTCTACAAGAAGCCCTCGGGTGACATCCACGCGGCCCTGGCCCGGCTCGAGGCCATCCCGTTGGAACTGCACGCGGCCTACGCCCGCTGGGACGAACTCGATGCGCTGATGAGCTGACCGGGGAGCCGACGCCAGGAGCCGACCCCGAGAGCTGACACTCCCGCGATATGATGCCGTCCTGACAGCGCTGGCGTGCGCACCGCACTCTCTCCATGTCCGACCTGCCGAAGCCTACTGACGCCGAACTGGCCATCCTCCGGGTGATCTGGACCGATGGTCCGTCCACGGTGCGGCACATCACCACGGTGTTGAACCGGACGCGTCCCACGCTGTACACCACCGTCCTGAAACTCCTGCAGATCATGACGGTGAAGGGCCTGGTGCTGCGTGAGGCGCAGGGCCGCAGCCATGTGTATGCCGCGGCCCGCTCGTCGCAGCGCACGCAACGGCAGCTGCTGCGCGACCTGCTGGAGCGTGCGTTTGGAGGCTCGGCTTCGGACCTGGTCATGCAGGCGCTGGCCACCACGCGTGCCACGCCGGAAGAAATGCGTCAGGTGGAGCGGCTCCTGGCGCGGCGGCAGAAGGACCGCACCCGTGACGAGTGAGCCCGGCCTGTGGACCGGTGCGCTGGGGACTGGTCTGCTGCACACGCTGGGGACAGGCACATTGCTGGCGGTACTCGCGGCCGCCGCGCTTCGCGTGGGCGGGCGTTTGCCGGCACGCGTGCGGTACGCAGTGGCTCTCGGCGCGCTGTCGAGCGTCGCCGGAGCCGCCGTCGCAGCGGTGGCGGTGGCGTTTGCCTCACCCGGTGCCGCACGCGTGCCGG
>CAZZGM010000370.1:0-1500 GCA_964653955.1 uncultured Bifidobacteriaceae bacterium
TTCGTTGCTGCCCTCGCGGATGCCGCGATCGATGGCCGACTGCGGAATGTTCGAGCCCTGCAGCGCGTTGTTGTACCAGTCGTAGTAGCCCTCACCCGAGAACTGGTTACCACCCGACTTGGCAATGAACTGGCTCTGCACACCGGGGTTCGGCATTTCCGCGCCCTGGCCAGAGGTGCCCATGAACACTTCTTCAATCGACGAGTAGTCGAAGTAGAAGCCGGCGCCGCCGGTCCCTTCCGTGGTGTTGATGCCCTCGATGAGCACGCGCACCTGGCCGGTGAAGCCATAGGCCGAGTAGCCGGTCTGCGTGCCGGCGCGGTTGCCGCCCACGTCGATGCGCGTCATCTGCACCGACGGCGTCACCGCCAGCAGCGCCCACATGTCGCGCCCGTTCGGGATCGACTGCAGCTGCTCCAGCTTGAAGTTCTGCTGCACGCGGGTGCTGGTGGTGTCGATGATGGGCGAGGCGCCCGTCACCGTGACGGTCTCCTCGAGCGTGGCCAGCGACAGCTCGACGTTCACGTTGGCCGTGAAGCCCAGCGAAATCTGAACGCCTTCCCGCCGCAGCGTGTTGAAGCCCGGCAGTTCATACGTCAGGGTGTAGACGCCCGGCGGCACCGCGGGGAACCGGTAGTTCCCGGCTTCCGACGACACCGTCGTCTGTTCGCCCAGCATCGCCGGGCTGCTTGCCGTCACGGTTACGCCCGGCAGTACCGCGCCCTGCGCGTCTGCAATGCGCCCCTGGATCGTGCCTGTACTGCTGGCACCACCGCCCTGCGCCCAGGCAGGCGCGGCGGTTGCGAACGCCAGCACAATGGCCAGCGCCGCAAGAGTCCAACGCTTCATGCTCTTCCTCCTGTGGGGTGCGCCCCGCCAGACGGGTACGCCCACGACAACACCACGACAGGCGCGGGAACGCTCCCGCCCCGCCTTCAAACAAAACAACAAACGACCAACGAGACCCGGATAACCAGTGCCTGCTATACAGCCTCTACAGGCAGATTGCTACAGCCTTCACTGCCATCAAAGTCAATGGCCGAATGTATCGGAAGTGTGAAGGAAAAGCAATTGGGATGGATTAAACAAGCGTTCAAGATTGGGCGGATTGCAGGGACGAACCGCCGGGTGGGGCCCGGAGGGGAACGGCGGACTACGCGCGGCGCGTGATGAACAGTCCCAGCACGATCGTGGCGGCGCCGATGATCTGCGGCCAGCCAATCGTTTCGCCAAGCCACACCGCCGCAATGGCCATGGCCACCACCGGTGTGAGGTTGCTCCACGCCGCCGTGCGGGTGCTGCCCGCCTGCTGCACGCTCGTGTACCAGATGACAGAGGCCAGTGCGACGGCAAACACCGCCGACCCCGCCATCAACAGCCAGCTTGTCACCGGGATGCGGCCCCACTCCACGTCGACGAGCACTGGCAGCGTCGCCGTCACGTACAACATCGCGCCCACCGTCATCGAATAACCGGTCACGACCAGTGGCGGGTGACGAC
>CAZZGM010000370.1:1510-3716 GCA_964653955.1 uncultured Bifidobacteriaceae bacterium
AGCAGGGGGACGGAGGCAACGGAGTAGGTGGCCCAGCAGAACGTGGCTGCCATCATCAGCGCATCGCCCAGATGACCAGTGGCCGACCAGTCCACCTTCTGCCCCACGATGATGCCGAGACCGAGAAACGAGATGCCGGCACCAATCCAGCGAAGCAGCGGCACGCGTTCGTGTCCCGTCCACGCGGTCAGCAGCGCCACCACCACCGGAGTAGTTCCCAGAATGAGTGAGGCGTTGGCCACACTCGTCCGCCGCACACCGGCAAGAAACAGGAACTGGTACACCAGATGGCCCACGAGACCCAGCAGCACCAGCCGGCGCCATTCGTCTGGCCTCAGCGGTACCACGTCGGCCGGCTCCGTCCTTCGGCGCTGCCACGCCAGCACGCCGAGCATCACGGCCGAGGCAATGACGAGACGAAAGGCGTTGAAGGCCAGTTCCGGAAACTCACGCAGGGCGGCTTTCACCACGGAGAAGTTGGCGCCCCAGATGGACACCATGGCGAGCCGCAGCAGGTCGAGGTGGGACACAGGCTAGTGGACTGTATGGTCGATCTCTAAAGGGCTCGTTCCTGCGGAACGGGCCGGAAGCCGCCGTGGAGCGCCAATGACGGCACTTGAGTTTTCGTTGAGACGCTCCACGAGACAGGTCGAACCGATATCGATGCAGCCCGCGCCAGGATCAGGTGCGGGCACGGCGGGAGGAGCATGCCCGAAACGACAACGAGTGCGGCAGGACGTGATGTCCGGCCGCACTCGTCGACGCGTATCTGTGCCGAGGCCGTGGTTCAGCCCAACGGCCGCGCGCGGATGGTTAGCCGCCGAACGGCTTGATGAAGAAGAGGATCAGCGAGATGAGCAGCACGTAAATAACGAGCGACTCGATGAGCACGAGACCCAGGATGAGCGCGCCGCGGATTTCGCCGGCAGCACCGGGGTTACGGGCAATGGCTTCCGCCGCGGACGCCACGGCGCGACCCTGACCAAGTGCCGCGATGGCCGCCGCAATGGCCAGCGCGAAGCCCGCAGTGATGATCGACCACTGCACCAGGCCGGAATTCGCGGCGGCGCCGGCAGCCTCCTGGGCATAGGCGGGCGAAACCAGGCCGAGAACCAGGAACCCGAACATCATGGACAGCAACGACCGTCGTGTGCTCACAACTAAACGCCTCCCTCACGCGAGACTGAACGAAGAATTACGAAACCTGTTGAACCCGTCGGATGGATTCGACCCCGGCCGCCAGCACGGGCACGGTAACACCTGCCAGCATGCCGACCGGGTCGAGGTGCAAACGCACCATCATACCGTAGGCCGCAAGCGCGAGTATAGCATGTCTTGTGAAAATCTTCACTAGCAGACCCGCTGGCCGCCCCCGTGGCACGCCCCCGCTCACCATGCCGTCCACGGCGCCCCGGATGGCCCAGGCCGCCAGCCCCATCAGCACGCCGCCCCCCAGCACGCCCCCGGCCACCAGCCAGTCTCGCGGCCACACGAAAGCAGCCACGCCCGCCATCAGCAGGCACAGAACCACCGTTCGCCGCGCAATCCGCCGGTTCACGGCCGTTCCACCCTGCCGGGCCCCTCGTCCGGCCGGACATCCGCTCCAGACCGATCTGCCGGAACGGTTGGCATGCGCGGGACATTCGAGATGGACGCAGAGCCAGCCCCGGGGGCCGCGCCGGGGACAGGGCCCGGACGCGCCATCGTCGCCTGAAAAATGCGATAGACGTTGAGCACACCGGCCGCCAGCCCGAGAAAGAAGCCGGCAAACGCCAGCCACGGACGGGTCCCGAGCCAGCCGTCCAGCCAGTAGCCGCCGCCAAAGCCCATCACGAGCGCCAGAACGAACGACAGCCCGACGGTGCTGAGCTGACCAAGCGTACGCAGCGTGGACGGCGAATCCGGCACGCCCCCTAGTGTAGGCCCTGCACCCTCCACCTTTCTGCCTTCTGCCTTTTCCCTTTTCCCTTTTGCCTTCTGTCTCGCGCCTTCCGCCTTGTTCCCCCCGTTCTATACTGCCCCTTGCCATGCCACTTGCCCGCCTCGTGCGTCCGGCAACCACGGCCTGCGCCCTTCTCGCCCTGGCGTCCGGACTTCTGGCCCAGACCAGCGAACGGGTGCTCTACGTCACCGCACTCGACGCCGGCACGCGCGCGTCCGTCCTCGGTGACGCGGAGGTCGCCCGGCGCCAGTGTTTCGACGGGCG
>CAZZGM010000371.1:0-3706 GCA_964653955.1 uncultured Bifidobacteriaceae bacterium
CTCAAATGCCGATCCGATCCGCGCTGGCCTTCGCCGCCGCCGCGATCAGCGCCTGCGCGCCCGCATCCGCCGTGGCGCAGGAGATGATCACGCTCGATGCCGCGGCGATCGGCAGTCCATTGCCCCCGCACGTCCACCACACGTCCGTGGACCACGGCCGTCGATGTGCCCGTCAACTGGCTGAACGACAGCGGCACGACCGTCACCGCCGACAGCGGCGCCACGGCCGCGAGACTCGGCGCCGCAAGACTCAGGGCAAGGATGAAGGCACGCATCTGCTGAGTGTAATGGCAGATGCACAGGTGGGCGGCACGGCGGGCGCGGCTATGGAACGAACCGGGCCGCGCTCCGGAGAGGCCGCGCCTCTCAGGAAGTCTGGCGCCGGGCGCCGACGACGTCGAGAATGGCTTCGGCGGCCCGATCGCTGGCTCCTGGTCCACCTAGTGCCGTCCGCACACCCGCCAGCGCACGGCACACGCGGTCGTACGCCACGCGGTCGTTCAGCAGGCGCAGTGCCTCGTCGGCCACGGCGTCGGGCGTGCAGGCTTCCTGGATCATCTCCGCCACGATGCGGCGGCCGGCAATCAGGTTGACCATGGCGTACATGTCTACGCGCGCCAGCGGCTTGCCGAGCCAGTAGGTCATCGGCGACAGCTTGTAGAGCACCACCATCGGCTTGCCGTGAATGGCTGTCTGCACCGTGGCCGTACCCGAGGCGGTCAGCACCACGTCGCTCACGCTCAGCACGTCATCCGTACGCCCCTCGACCACGGTCGTGGTGCCAAACGCGTCCAGTAGCCGATCGTCGAGGTGTGGCGCGCGGGCCACGATGAACTGCGCGTCCGGCCGCGCCTGCGACACGCGGTCGCGAGCCGCCGCCAGCACGGGCGCGAGCCGCTCGAGTTCATTCGTCCGGCTGCCCGGCAGCAGCGCCACCACTGGCCGTTCCGGTTCGAGTCCGAATTCGCGCTTCAGATCATCCATCCCGGCACTTGGCGTGGTCATTTCCACCAGCGGATGACCGACGAAGCGCACGTCGACACCGGCCTCGCGATAGATGGCTTCTTCGAACGGGAAGATGACGAGCACACGATCGACGGTGGCCTGCATCGCCGCCATTCGTCCGGGCCGCCATGCCCAGAGCTGCGGGCTGATGTAATACACCACCGGCACGCCGAGGGCTTTGACCGCCCGCATGAGCAGGAAATTGAAATCGGGATAGTCGACCAGGACCAGTACATCCGGCCGGCGTTCCCTGGCCGCCGCCACCAGCTGCTGGTAGATGGACCAGGAACGCGGCAGCACGCGAAGCGCTTCGGTGAGGCCGGTCACCGACAACCCGTGGAAGTCGGCGACGAGTTCGCCGCCGGCCGCGGCCAGGCGTTCGCCGCCGAGGCCAAAGGCCTCCACCGACGGCAGGCGCGTGCGCAGGGCGCGAACGAGCGCGCCGGCGTAAAGGTCGCCGGACGGCTCGCCGCAGGACAGCATGATCCTCACTGCCGGAGGAGGTCGGCCGACAGCACGTCGAGGCGATCCATGGGAATACGTTCGACGTCGCCGAAGCCAATGCCCTTCAGCGAGTCGACGAACGCGGCGGCGTTCCCCACCAGCACCACGGACAGCCGATCCGGGCGGATGAACGTTTTCGCGACACGCTGGATGTCGTCGGGCGACACACTCAGCATCCGATCGCGATATTTGGGCAATTCGTCGACGGGCAGGTCGTAGAACAGGTAGTTGAGTACCTGCGTGGCAATCTGGTCCGGCGTCTCGATGGTGAGCGGGAAGTGCCCGACGGCGTAGTCCTGGGCGGCTTCGAGCTCGGCTTCGTGCACGCGCTCGCGCTGCAGCCGTGAAAACTGCTCCGCCACCACACGCAGCGCTTCGGCCGTATTCACCGTCTGTGTATCGGTTTCGGCGACGATGGCCCCGCTCCACTTGTAGGCGTCGAGTTCGGCCGACGCGCCGTAGGTGAGCTGGCGCTGGCTGCGCAACACCTGCTGCAGGCGATTGGCGCCCTCACCGCCGAGAATTTTCACGGCCTGGTTGATGGTCTCGAAGTCCGCATGCCGGCGCGACACGCCCAGGTGCCCCACCCGGATTTCCGTCTGCACCGCATCCGGCCGGTCGATGACAATGACCCGGCGGGTCGGCTCTGGAGGATCGATGGGGGTGAAGGGCGGCACGTCGCCAGACGCCCAGTCGCCAAACGCCTTCTCGAGCCCGGCCATTGCATCGGCGGCCGAGATGTCGCCGACCACCGCAACCAGGGCGTTGTTGGGCACGTAGTGTTGCTTGTGGAACGCCACCAGGTCGTCGCGCGTCATCGACTGCAGCGACGCGGCCGTTCCCGAGCCCGGCAGACCATAGGGGTGGAATCCGAAAATCAGCCGGTCGATGACCATACCGGCGACTGACTCCGGATCCTCCGCGGCCACTTTCAGCGCCGACACCGCCTGCTGCCGCTGCCGTTCGATTTCTTCCGGCACGAAGGTCGGCCGCCGTACGACATCCGCCATCAGCGCCAGGCCGGTGGCGTAGTCGTCCTTCATCACCACCAGGTTGACGAAGCTCAGGTCCGTGCCGGCACCGTTACCGAGGATGCCGCCCACGTAGTCGATGTCATCGGCAATCTGCTGGGCGTCGCGGGCACCGGCCCCCTGATCCAGCAACGTCGCCGTGAGCATGGCCAGCCCCAGCTTGTCCTTCGGGTCCTGTGCCGAGCCGGCCCGCACAATCATCCGCACGCTCACCGCCGGCTGTTCGTTCTGGCTGACCAGCACCACGGTGAGGCCGTTGGACATCTTCCTGACTTCGAACGGCGGAAAGTTGACCGGACGCGGCTCCAGCGGCCGCGGCGGAAACTCGCGCGGCCAGCCCTGCTGCGCCGTCTGCGCCACCGCCAGTGTCGTCAGGACGGTCAGCGTCAGCGCGGCCGTGACGAACGTCCTCATTGCAGTACCTCCCCGGGACCGGACGTCGTCAGGCCCCGGGGCCTGATGTGAATGACCACTCGGCTCTCCGGTGTGAAATAGGTCTGCGCCACGCGCTGCACGTCGGCCTGCGTGATGCCCTGGAAGATGTCGAACTCGCCGTCCGCCGACGCGATGTCGGCGTGCAGCACCTCGGCATGCGCCAGGTGCGTGGCTTTCTGCTGCACGGTCTGGCGCCCGAGGATGTAGTCGCGCGCGAACTGGTTTTTCGAACGTTCCAGTTCGCGGACGGTCACCCCATCGGCCTTCATCCGATCGAGTTCGGCAATGAGCGCGCGCTCTACTGCCTCCGGCGACTGACCGGGATTCACGATGGCCACGGCATAGAACAGATTGGGGTGCTCGATGAGGTTCGCGGATCCGAACGCGGTCAGCGCCAGCCCCGACTCGTAGACGAGCTTGCGATAAATGCGCGAGCTCTGTCCGTCCGACAACACCTTGGCGGCAATGTGCAGCGGATAAGAATCGGGATGCCCGTCGTAGGTGATGTGGTGCGCCACGACGACGGCCGGCAACGGCACGGGCTCTTCCACCACCGTCCGCTTCTCTTCCGTCTGCTTCGGCTCGCGGGGAATGTCGCGCGGCACCGGCTTGTCTGCCTTCGGCACGCGACCCAGATACTGGGTGACCAGCTGGCGGGCCTGCTCCAGTTCGAAATCGCCGGCAATGACCACGGTGACGTTCGACGGCACGTAGTAGGTGGCGTAGAAGTC
>CAZZGM010000372.1:0-3696 GCA_964653955.1 uncultured Bifidobacteriaceae bacterium
GGGACGCTGGGCCTATCACTGCCACCTGCTCTTCCACATGGAAGCCGGCATGTTCCGCGAGGTGCGGGTGGAGGAGCAGTCGTGATGCGGTCACTGCTCGCTGCTGTTCGTGTCGCAGCGGCGTGCATGTTGTTGCTGACCGCGGCATCGCCCGTCCAGGCGCAGGAGCCGGTACCTGCGCCCGTTCCTGCTGCCGTTCCCGCCCCTTCTCCTACGCCTGTCCCGGACGAGCAGCCGCAGTCGTTGCCGGACTTCATCCTGCCGGTCACCGACGAGATGCGGCAGGCGGCGTTTCCGGACGTCGACACGCACCGCGTGCACGATCAGTCGATCAACTGGTTCGTGTTGGCCGATCAGATGGAGTGGGAGTCCGGCGGCGGCGACGTGAACCTGGGATGGGACGTGAAAGGCTGGGTGGGGCGCGATCGCACGCGCATCTGGTTCCGGACGGAAGGCCAGCGAGACGACGGGCGGCTGGCGGACGCGCAGTCGCATGTGTTTTACGGCCGGCAGATCGCGCGATGGTGGGACGTGCTGGTGGGCGTGCGTCAGGACTTCCGCCCCGGGCCGGCGCAAACCTGGGCGGCCATCGGCATCCAGGGACTGGCGCCGTACTGGTTCGACGTGGAGGCCACGGCCTATGTCGGCGCGTCAGGGCGTACGCATTTCCGTGTGGAGACGGCGTACGAGCTGCTGTTGACCAATCGCCTGATTCTGCAGCCGCAGGCCGAAATGGAGATCTACGGCAAGGACGATCCGGATCATTTCCGGGCGGCCGGCCTGGCCACTCTCGATACGGGTATCCGGCTTCGTTACCTGATTCGCCGCGAGCTGGCTCCGTACCTGGGCGTGGTGTGGCACCAGAAGTATTTCGGCACGGCCGACCTCGCGCGCCGGAATGGTGAAGCTGTGGGCGGTGCGCGGTTGGTGGCCGGCGTGCGGGTGTGGATGTAAGCCAGCGTGATGCGGAGCCGCACGGCGGGTGTCGTCGGCGGCCAACGATCTGGTGATCTCGTGATGTATTGATATCGTGATCTCAGTCTGAAGATCTGACGATCGATCTTCAGATCGCGCGATCGGAGGTTGACGATCTCCATGTCAACACTTCACGAGATCACCAGATCTCTTGACGGGCAGTCACGACATCCCGCCGTGCGGCAACGCGGCATATGGATTTGCGCGTCGAATCCTGGTGCTCGCCCCGCTGCGCATGCGGATGTGCAGTGAGCGTAGTATCCGGCTGAGGGCCAGTGGCGATGAAGATGCGGCAGGAGATCAGACGGGCAGTGGCGTCTGGCGACGAGCAGGTGTTCAGCGTCGTTCTCGGGCAGGTTGCGCAGGGTGACGCTCAGGATGTCGTCGACGCACTGTGCGTGCTGGCCTGCCCGGATGGTCGAGTGGACTTGGTCAGTGCGTTTCTCGACGCGGGATTCGCTCCGGATACTCGGAGCAGGGGCGAGACGACCCTCTTGATGTGGGCCTCGTACTGGGGCTCGTTACCTGTCGCGGAGCGGTTGCTGGCGGCCGGCGCGGATGTGAACGCGCGCGATGTGGAGTTGCGTACGCCCCTGATGTTCGCGGTGAGCAATCAGCGCGAGGAGATCGTCAGGCGTCTAGTTGCCGCTGGCGCCGACCAGACGCTGCAGGACACGAGAGGAGACACGGCTCTCTCGATGGCCGAACTGCGGGGAACTGGCCTGGCGCTGCCGTTCGGCATGCACCTGTCGATTCAGCGGCGGGTTCCGGACAATCCGATCGCGCGCTGGCTTCGGGAACAGGCACCGACTCCGGATGGTAGTTAGAAACACGCCGCCGTGCGGAGCCACGCCGGGTGGCGAGCGTGTGCGATAACTCGCGGTGGCGCAGGGAACGCGGCACGGCGGGATGTCGTGGCTGCCTGTCGACCGTTGCAGACCGCCGTGTACGAATGCCGACAACCGGCGCGTCGGACGCCACTCGGCACTGTTTGAGCGCCACCGGCAGCCAGCGCGAGTTTGCCCAAGCGCTTGTTCCAGTTCGACGCACCGGTTGACCGGCGGAATGCTCCGGGCGACGGGTAACCACGACATCCCGCCGTGCGGCCTGCGACGCGGATTCGAGCAGAGCGCCCCGCCGCTACGGCAGTCGTCGGAGGATGCCGCGATAGGGCAGCACCTGTCCCGGCGGCACCTGCACGTCGACGATCACCGGTTCGAATCCCGCCGCGCGCAATTCGAGGCGATGCGCGCCCGGCATCAGCGGCAGCGGTTCCTGGTCCGGGCCAAACTGATCGGCACGTCCCGCGAAGGCCTCGTCGATCCACACCTCCGCATCGGCTGGCGTCAACTGGAAGCTGAGCCCGCCGGGGTGATCGGCCGGCACGGCGTCGGCCGGCGCAAGGGCCAGGTCCGGTGTGCCCGCGTTGGCTGGTGGCGGCACCACTGGTGATGGCACGGCCCACATGGCCGGCGGTGGATAGTAGGGATGCGGTGTCATCCACAAGCTGGGGTCGCCGCTCATCAGAGGGTCGGCCATCATTGACGAGGGATACGGCACCGGCACGCCCGACCACAATCCGGGCGCCACCATTGCGCCGTGCTGGAAGTGGTAATAGGGGAACCCGAAGCGCTGGCCGATTCGATACGAGCGATACGGCTGCCAGCCACGCGCGCCGTCGAAGATGGGACCCACGTGGAACCCGCCGGGGCCCCACGGGCCAACCACACCGGGACCGGGCCACGTGTACGGACCCATCATGCCCTGACCCATCCACGGGCCGAACGGCCGCCAGCGGCCTTGATCCCACGGCGAACGCACGGCGGGACCACGTTGGGCATCGCGAGGCGTGCGAGCGCGGGGACTGGAGCCACGACCCGCACGCTGTTCGGCATCCACCGGCCACGCGGACGACACCAGAGCGGCCACGGCCATGAACGTGAGCAACTGTCGCCGGATCGTCATGACGAGCTCCTCGTTTCGTAGCGGAAGTCGCAGCACGGCGCGCCTTCCATGATGGTTTGCGTGCGCGTGAGGTGGATGTCCGGGTTGAACCCGTCAATCAGGCTCGCGTCGCGGTTGCACGACAGCACCGCGCCCAGTTCGGGAATGCCGAGCGCCCGGTACATTTCGGCATACCGGCACCGCGTGACGTTGAACGAGAGCTTTTCGCCGGTCTGTTCGATGACGTTCAGCTCCAGCGCGCCGTCGCGCGTCCACGGCTCGAGCGTCTCCGCAAAGGCGCCAATCGATCGATCGCCACCGGCCGCCGCCATGGCGTCGCCCTGCTGCCGCGCCACCTCGACAATCACGTCGCGGATGATGGCAATGACGCGTGCGCGATCGAACTCGCGCCCCAGCGCGTCGATGACCGGCGCGAGGATGCGAGCCTCGATTTCGCGGCGGTTGAGGATGCCAACGGCGTTCAGATGGTCGGGCCGGATGGGGCTGTCGGACATGGCTGACCTCCGGTTCGCGTACCTCCCGATTCTACCGCCTCGTCACTCGACACGTCACAACACCCTTGCCCGGCTTGCCGCCAGCGGATAGCTTCATGGGCATGCGAAGCCGACTTTCCGCCCTGCTGCTGTCCGCGCTGGCCGTGTCCGCGGCCACCCTCGTGGCTCAGGGCCCCGCCGCTCGCCCGAACCTGTCCGGCACCGTGATCGTGGTGAACCAGCAGGCCGACAGCGTCACGCTCATCGATCTCCGGACGATGGA
>CAZZGM010000373.1:0-3688 GCA_964653955.1 uncultured Bifidobacteriaceae bacterium
TCTCATCGTGCGCAAGGTGCGCACGATGAGATCACGCTTGATGCCGCGGAGGCGATCGACGAACAGACGGCCATCGAGATGATCCATCTCGTGCTGAAGCGCGCGAGCGAGCAGACCCGTTCCTTCGATGGTGTGTTCAGTGCCCGTCGCGTCGAGACCGCGCACCACCGCGCGCGCCGGCCGCGGCACCGTGGCCGTAAAACCCGGCAGGCTGAGGCAGCCCTCTTCTTCGAGTTGCATACCCTCGCGCTCCACCCACTCCGGGTTGATCATCGTGTGCAGGGCGGACGGGTCGCGCCCGACCGACAGATCGACGACGAACACGCGCCGTGCCACGCCAATCTGCGGCGCGGCCAGACCAATGCCGGGCGCCGCGTACATCGTCTCGATCATGTCGGTGACGAGCGTCTCGATGTCCGGCGTGATGTGCGCGACGGGTTCCGCCGGCGCCTGCAGGGCGGTGTGCCCCAGCCGGAGAATCGGGCGAATCATCCCGCGCTCGCCTGGGGCGGCCGTGTGGTTCGCGCGTCCACGTCCGCGGCCGCGGTCCTTACGCGCGCCTGCAACTGCTGCAGCGAGTCGCCGCCAAACCGCTCCAGCACGGCCTCGGCCAGCACGATGGCCACCATCGCCTCGCCATCGACGGCCGCGGCGGGAACGGCACAGACATCGCTGCGTTCGATGGCGGCCGGTGCGTCTTCGAGCGTGGTGAGATCCACGGACCGCAGCGGTTTCATGAGCGTGGAAATGGGCTTCATGTAGCCGGTGACACGAAGGTCTTCACCGGTCGTGATGCCGCCCTCGAGTCCGCCGGCCCGATTGGTCGGCCGCGCCAGACGCCGGCCGCCGTCATCGAGGTGCTCGAGCACGATCTCGTCGTGGACCTGTGAGCCCGGGCGATGCGCCCCGGCCACGCCCTCGCCAATGGCCACGGCTTTCACGGCATGAATGGACATGATGGCTTGCGCCAGCCGTCCATCGAGCTTGCGATCCCACTGCACATGGCTGCCAAGCCCCACCGGCACGCCGTGCGCCACCACCTCGAAAGTGCCGCCCAACGTATCGCCGGCTTCACGTGCCTGATCGATGGCGCGAATCATGGCCGCTTCGGCATCTGCGTCGACGCATCGCAGCACCGACTCGGCGGGAATGTCGCGCACGCGAGAGAAGGGAACAGGAAGATTCGTGTCGATCGCGGCGCCGCCAATGTTCGTGACATGGCTGGCCAGCTCGACGCCAATGGCCTGCAGCATCTGACGCGCAATGGCACCGACGGCCACGCGGGCGGCGGTTTCGCGGGCGCTGGCGCGCTCGAGCACATCACGGATGTCTTCGTGGTCGTACTTCAGCGCACCGGCCAGATCCGCGTGTCCCGGGCGCGGCCGCACGACCGGCGCGCGCCGCGCACCAGTGGCCCCCTCCGGCATCTCGGCCTCGACGTGCATGGTCGCCTGCCAGTTCACCCAGTCGCGATTCCGGATGAGCAAGGCAATGGGCGCACCGGTCGTGCGGCCGCGCCGGACGCCGGACAGCACGTCGGCCGTGTCCGATTCAATGGCCATGCGGCGGCCGCGTCCATATCCCGCCTGTCGCTGGCGGAGGTCGCGGCTGAGCACGTCCCAATCAATGGTGAGTCCGGCAGGTATGCCTTCGAGAATGGCGACCAGGCCTTGGCCGTGGGATTCGCCGGCGGTCAGAAAACGCAGCATCCACAACGGATCTTAGCCGAATTTTCTGCCACGATCCGCGCCACGTGTGCCGTAAGTCGTTGAGCACGCGCGGTCTTCGACACGGCGTCGTGGTTGCACCACCGAAACGGCATGCTGCTGCTCGATCGATTCCTTGGTGCGGATGGATCGGCCGTGGACCTGGCAACGGGCTGCACGGTGCGCATCCGCTCACGGCGTTCGCCCACGGTACACGCGCCGCTGTTCAGACGCGGGCGCTGGTACCTCGTGGACAGTGGACCGCGCTCATCGCGTGTCTTCGTGGAAGCCTGGGGACGTGTGCCGGATGCACCGGCCGGCGACGCGCCGGCGGTCGACGCCGTGCGCAGCGCGCTCGTGGACGCACGCGACGGCTGTCCGCGAGCCGTGGACCTCGTCGCCGGCGATGCCGGACGCTGGCGGCGCGTGGTTCACGACCTGGCCCGGGAGGCTCGTGCCGAAGGATTCGTGCCGGTGGATGCCGAGGTGCTAGGCGAAGTGCTGCGCAGCAATCGCTGGCGATGGCCTCGCTGGCTGGCGGAACGGTCGCTGCTGGTCTTCACCTGCGACGGGCAGTTGTCGTCCGCCGCGACGCTGGGACTGCTGCACCTGGCGAGGCGCGACGCGCGTCCACATGTCGTCGTCCGTGGTGCCACCAATGCGCTCGGCACGGGTGGCCGGCTCATTCGTCAGCCGTTCACGGTACACGAGGGCGATGACGAGGCGGGATGGCGGAAGGGGGCCATCGAGCCAGCGGCGGACCTGGCCGGGCAGGCATGGAGAGGCGCCGAGGACGGACGCGGAAGCGACGCGGCCACGGCGGCCGCGCGCTGGGCGGTGCTGCTGGCCTCGTCGGACGAAGAGGAGGCCGATGCGCGCGCGTCACTGGTACGCGCGCTGGCGGTGCAGGGACGTACCATCGAGGCGCGTGCCTCGCTCGTACCCGCGCGCGCCCTGCCCCCGTCGCTGCCGTCGGAGGTGCAGGCACGTCTCATCGAGGCACGCCGCACACTGGAACTGGCCGAGCAGCCGCGGCGTGGCGATACGGCTCGAACCGATGACTTCCTGCAGGTCATCGAGCTGTGCCAGGCCACCGAGGACGAACACACCACGCTCGGCCGCGTGCTGGCGCTGTTGCACGACCGCGTGGCTGGTGCCAGCCTCGCGGTGCTGTGCGAGGAGAACGACTGCCTTCGCGTGGTCGTTCAGACGGGCGTACCGCCTGGCGACCTGCGTGTGGTCCGGCGCGCGCTGGTGAGCAGTCGATCGTGCCCACCCGAACCGGGCGACGCCTGCCGGGAAGGTGCGTGGCTGGTGCGATATGCCGGGCACGGTATTGGCGCGCTCTATTGCCGGTGGTCGGCCGGCATGGCCATCGATCTGGCCGCCGCTGACGCCCTGCTGGGGCTGGCGGCCGTGGCCGTGGCACCGGTCGTCCAGGTGGTGGCCGAGCGGGGACGGGCGCTGGCCGAGGCACCGGACATTCCCGATCTCGTGGGAGACAGCGATGCCATGCGCGCGTTGCGGGCCGCCGTGGCCCGCGCGGCCCGTTCACCCTTTGCCGTACTCGTGGAAGGCGAAAGCGGCAGCGGCAAGGAACTCGTTGCCCGAGCCATTCACCAGGCCAGTGCCCGGCGGGACCGGAGGTTTTCCGCGTTGAACTGCGCCGCGCTCACCGACGAACTGGCCGAAGCCGAGTTGTTCGGACACGCGCGCGGAGCGTTTACCGGTGCCGTGGCCGAACGTGCCGGCATGTTCGAGGACGCCAACGGCGGCACGCTGTTTCTCGACGAGGTGTCGGAACTGTCGCTGCGCACGCAGGCCAAGCTGCTGCGCGTGCTGCAGGAACAGGAAGTACGCCGGCTGGGCGAAACCCAGGTACGTCGCATCGACACGCGTATCGTCGCGGCGTCGAATCGTCCACTGGCCGGGGAAGTGGACGCCGGACGATTCCGGCGTGATTTGCGATACCGCCTCGACGT